>DASVDB010000076.1 GCA_036381315.1 Bacilli bacterium
TACCAATATGTTATATAGAGCGGATTATGCAGTAGGTTCGAACCAACTGCAAATTCCGCGCGACGGGTTGACGTACGGGGAGAATACGCTGAAAATCTCCGTTTTGTCGACAGGCGGAAATTACAAAGTTTATACGCTGAAAGTGAATTTGCTGCGCTCTGCGGACAAATCGTTGCAGACGCTCAAGGTGCTTGACAAAACGGGCGCAACGGAATTGTTCGGAGGGGCGTTTACGCCCGGCACGCTCGACTACAGCCCGGTTGTCGACGCCGCAAAAGACAATGTGCTGATCCGGGCGATCCCGAACCAGGCGGATGCGATGCTGAAAATAAACGGCAAGGTGTGGGACAGCGGCAAAGATTACCCCATTTATTTGTTGCCCGGCATGAACGATGTTGCGATTGAAGTGACCGCGCAGGACGGGATGGCAAGGCAAACCTACACGTTGCATATTCGTCGGAAAGATGCGGCGGCGCCGGTGCTGGCGTTGCCCGCCGATATGCGGGTCGAAGCGGAGACGAGCAGCGGGACAGCTGTTACCTATACGGTTAAGGCCCAGGATGCGACGGACGGTATGCGCACGGTGATCTGTTCCAAAGCGTCCGGTTCGGTTTTTGCGCTCGGCACGACAGTCGTGGCCTGTACGGCAACGGATCTGGACGGCAATCAGGCGGCGGGCAGCTTTCAGGTGACCGTGACCGATACTACGCCGCCTCTGCTTGTAGGGATCGCGGATAAAAACGCCGAAGCGGTTTCCGCGGCGGGCGCTCCGGTTGCCTTTGCGGTAACGGCAACAGATGCGGCCGACGCTTCGCCGGATTTGACTTGTACGCGCTCCTCCGGCGCTATTTTCCCGCTGGGAGATTCAACCGTCACCTGCTTGGCCAAGGATGATTCCGGCAATGTCTCGTTTAAAAGCTTCAATGTCAACGTAATCGATTCAACCGCGCCCGTTTGGGCCGCCGGCAGCCGGATTGTGGCAACGGATATAACGGATCATTCGATGCGCGTCAGCTGGCCGGCCGCCTCCGATGCCGTCGGCGTCACCGGGTATCGGGTCTATGTGAACGGACAATTGGCGGAGACGGTAAGCGGGAAATTGGACTGCGACCTGAACCAGTTGGAACCGGATACGGATTATTCGATCAAAGTGGTCGCGTTCGATGCCGCAGACCTTTCAAGCGTGGAATTAATCGAGACGTTCCATACCGCGGCTGCGAACATCGAAACGTACGAGATCGCGAAGCTTACCGCGCAGATTTTCGCGGAATTGACTGAAGGCTACGAGGCGGGTTCGCAGGAATTGAAATCTATTACACTGACGAAAACAGGCACAGCTGATTTGGTGAATTTGGCTGTAACGGCAAGCGGCGCCAATGCCGACAGTTTTATCGTTTCGCAACCGCCGGCAACGGCCTTGACTGATGCGGCTCCGGCAGCAACTTTCACAATCAAGGCGAGGGATGGGTTGCCGGCAGGCACATACACGGCGACGGTGACCGTTTCCGCGGATCAAATGGAAGACGTCAGCTTCGTCATAACGCAAGTGGTCCGGCCGCGCCTTGCCCCGGCGGCGCCGACCGGGCTTGCCGCTGTGGCAGGAGACGGGCACGCGACTTTAACTTGGGACGCAGTTGCGGGAGCAATCTCCTACCGCATCTACCAAAGCACAACGCCCGCCGACTATGGGGATGCCATTGCGACGGTGACCGAAGCGGTTTACGGCTATGATGCGGTGGGACTTGTCAACGGTACCACATACTATTTTGTCGTGACCGCGGTCAATGATGGCGGCGAAAGCGCGCATTCCAAAGAAGCAAAGGCGACGCCTTCAACCGTCCCCGCCGCGCCAACGCAAGTGACGGCTGTGGCTGGCGACGGCAGCGCCGTGATCAGCTTCATCGCTCCCGCTGATAACGGCGGCAGCGCAATCACAGGGTATGAGGTTGTGTCCGTACCCGGCCAACTGACAGCAACGGGGAGCGGGACGACGATTACCGTGACCGGGTTATCGAATGGCACGACCTACGTATTTACCGTCCGCGCCATTAACGCAAACGGCCGAGGAGCGGAATCGTTGCCTTCCAACGCCGTAAAGCCGGTCTCCCAGGTCGATGACAATCAGCCGCCTGCGGATGATGAGGACTCGCCCGCAGATGATGGGCAGTCTGCGGATGATGAGGATTCGTCCGCAGATGACGAACAGCCCGCAGACGGCGGGCAAACAGCTGACGACGGGCAGCATGAAAACGACTCATTGCCGGTTGGCAACCAGCCGCCTGCCGGGAACGAGCAGGATCAGGACAATGGGCAAACGAATAATCTCGGCGTATCGAAGACAACCGAGCGGAATGGGCGGACAGAAACGATCATTTCGGTCGATCCGCATAAACTGGCAGAACTGCTTGAATCGGCGAATTACAACGGAAAAGTGACGATTTCGACCGATCGCGATTCCGACGTTGTCAAAAGTGAATTGTCCGGGCAAATGATTGAAAGCATGGAGGAGAAACAAGCCGTGCTGGAAATCAAAACAAATTCGGCAATTTACAAATTGCCGGCAAATCAATTGCAGCTTGCCGATCTCGCCGCGCAATTCGGTGACACCGCATTGCACGATTTGAAGGTGCAAATTGAAATCGCCAAGCCGCCCGCAAAATCCGTTAAAGTTGTCGAGGACGCCGCGAAAAGCGGGAATTATACGATTGTCGTACCGCCGCTTGATTTTAATATTACGTGTACGAATGGCGAGAAAACGGTCGCCATTTCAACTTTTACCGCTTTTGTGGAAAGGGCGATCGCCATTCCCGACGGGGTCGATCCCGACAAAATTACAACCGGTGTAGTCGTCGAACCGGATGGCACAACAAGGCCGGTTCCAACCCGCATCGAGCTGATTGACGGCAAGTATTATGCGGTTATGAGCAGCTTGACAAACAGCACTTACGCACTTGTCTGGCATCCGGCGGCATTCAAAGATGTGGTCGGTCATTGGGCGGAGAAACCGATTCTCGATATGGGATCGCGCATGATCGTAAACGGGCTCGGCAACGGCTTGTTCGCGCCGGACCGGCAGATTACGCGTGCGGAGTTCGCCGCCATGATCGTCAGAGCGCTAGGACTGAAACCGATTGACAGCGCAAGTCCGTTCGCCGATGTGAGCGCATCCGCTTGGTACGCGGACGACATCGCCACGGCTCATGCATACGGAATCGTCTCCGGTTATAGCGCGGAGCAATTCGGGCCAAACGACAGTTTGACCCGTGAGCAGGCAATGGTGATGATTGCCAAGGCCATGCGCATGACCGGACTCGCGAACCGGTTTTCCACCGGTCATGCAAGCGATATCGTCGCGAAATTCGGCGATGCCGCGCATGTGGCCGAGTATGCCAAAGCCGATGTTGCCTTGTGTGTGGAAAGCGGCATTGTGAGCGGCAAAGCCGGTGCTCTATTGGCGCCGAAAGATGCTATCACGCGGGCGGAGGTCGCCGTCATTTTCCAAAAGCTGCTGCAAAAATCGAAACTTATCTAATCGCTCCTGAAAAAAATGGTTTCGGGGAACCGATTGGTAAAATTCCGGATTATATTTGTGAAAACAGGTTCCGCGTATAGTCCTTAACGTTAGCGGGCGTAAGCATCCGGTACTTTTCTTTAACTGACGTGAAATACTCGCCGATAGCCTGTTTTGGAATGATTCTGTTGGACGAAGCGTCTGCCGGCAGCCCCGCGCGTGCGGAAACCCAAGGTGTTTCTGTATGAGTAAAGGATTCAAGGATTTTTCCGCTATAGCAGCAGATGTGTCTGATGATGCTGTCCAGAAGCAATTTTTCCTCGCTTGACAAGAGCGAAACGTCAAATTCTTCCACGCTGTCAATGGGGTCAAAGCAGTAGTTTCTGTAGCGCCTGTAAATATCTCGGTATACAGGGCCATGCGCCCAGGCTTCACAATCTTCAGCAAATAAGAAGGTGCGGTAAAACGCAAAGGAAAATCCCTGGGCGTAGTACAAAGCTTTTTGCAAAGCAAGCGGAGTAATGTCTCGGCATTGTGACAAAAGATAGTCTACAACAAGGTCGATTTTTGACCGTTGTAAAGAGGCGGAACCATTTAAAAGTTCTTCTGTCGCAGCTTTGCTCTTTTTGTAAGCCGTATTGCTTTTCAAATTATCTTTGCTTTTTTCAAGCAAGGAAAGGTAATAGGCAGGATCGGTGTAAATCTGCTTCAGTATTTCGGAATATTGCTTTGTGGGTACGTCGCCGTCGTAATAGCGGCTGAAGGTCTGTTCCCCCCAGCCCAGCAAAAGCGATAATGGCCTTTTCCCAATATGATATTTCTCGGGAATGGCCCTGATGTCTTTGAGCGGGATAATATCGTTCCTCCGCCGATACTCGTCATACAACGCCTGTAGGTTCGCGTCATCAAGTTCGGCAACATAGACTTCTTCGCCACATTTTTCGCAATAGGCAGCGTGGGAAGTAAACTCATATACTTCGCCTTTCAGTTTGGCTGATTCCGTTTTTTCTTTTATCAAATACTTTACTTCCTGTCTGCATTTGGAACAGAAGGCAATCTGGTTGCTCATGGTGATTCCTCCTTATTGAGAATTCCGATGTTTTACCTGAACAGGTAATCAATCGGCTTGTTACGTTCATGGAACGAAATAACTACGACCCGGTTACCTTTTTCCATGTTGATGATGTTGAATTTGGTATAGATAATTACCGGCTTTTCCTCATTATCGAGATTGAATAGCTTGACCTGCGGACAAAATACATACAGCGTTTCATACTCATATCCTGTATTAGTGTTTTGCAGCGAATGGCAAAAATCTTCAGTTTCAATTTGAAGAAGGATATGTCGCTGCTTTTCGGAAGTCAGGTTATATTCACGGATTAAATCAAGATTTTCTTGTCGATTTTCATTTTTTGCAATCGTATATTTGCCACAGCGAACGCAATCTTGAATTTTTTGCAGGATCGCCGCAACTTCTTCCTTAGTGTAATTTTGATTATAGTGTTGACTCATGGGATCCCCCCTCGACAACACTATGATACTATATTATACGTCTTTGGACAAGAAAAATGCACCAATTGGTGCAACTTTACTTTTTGATGCTGATTTCGACTCCCAAAAGTTGTAAATGGGCTTCTGAGATCAAATCCGCTGGTGCCATTTGGCGAAACTCCGGCCGTTCTTTCGGATTCGGAGTTTTTTGTGTTTCTGCGGTGTCGAAATCAGAAAAGGCAGAATAACAAAATAAAACAAAAATAAACCAACAATTTCAAACCGTTATGTGTTAATATTTTACTGAATTGTTGTGGATCATCATTGCCATCGACAAGCAGGAGGTATTGGAGCGCTGGAACAATTTTGGGTGGAAAGGCTACGAATTGAGAACAAATCAAATCCGCTCGGCGTTGATGTGCCAAGGCCCGCATTCAGTTGGCAACTGCGGGCTGCCGCAAACAATGTGCTGCAGGAAGCATATCGGCTGCAGATCGCGCGCGACGAGCGGTTCGCGAGCCTTATCTGGGATACCGGAAAAATGGTTTCCGACCAGTCGGTGCATGTGGTGTACAACGGGCCGGAGCTGGCATCGCGCACCCGCTACTTTGTCCGCGTCAGGGTCTGGGATACGCATGGCGTCGCAACCGAATGGAGTAAAACCGCTTATTGGGAGACTGCTTTTTTTTCCGCAAGCGAATGGACGGCGGAATGGATTACGCCGCAAGCGGCGGCGATTGATCCCGACGCCGCCCCGTGCCATTTGTTGCGAAAAACGTTTGTAGTCGGACGAAAGGTCAAATCCGCGCGGATTTACGCCACGTGTCTCGGGCTCTTCGAGTTGCACCTGAACGGCAGGCGGGTCGGTGATCTGCAGCTTACTCCGGGATGGACCAGCTATCGTCATCGGCTGCAATACCAAACCTATGATGTAACCGATCAACTGTTCGAGGGCGACAACGCGCTCGGGATTGTGGTGGGCAACGGCTGGTACAAAGGCATGCTCACCTGGCATAACAAGGTTAATCTATTCGGCGACAGGCGCGCCGCCCTTCTGCAATTGCACATTATCTATGAAGACGGGGGCGAAGAGGTCGTCGCCACCGATGCGACCTGGAAAGCGGCTACCGGGCCGATTCTGATGTCCGAAATCTATCATGGGGAGACCTATGACGCCCGTCTGGAAAAAGAGGGCTGGACCGAGGCCGGCTACCGTGAGGAGGGTTGGTGTCCGGTCGAGGTGCTTAAGCGCCCGAAAGAGATTCTGGTTGCCCAGGAAAATCCTCCTTGCCGCATCATTCAAACCATTAAACCGATCGGCGTGATTCGCACGCCTTCCGGCGATACGGTGCTGGATATGGGCCAGAATATGGTCGGATGGGTCGAGTTCAGGGTCGAGGCCGCACCGGGAACCAGAATCGTGCTGCGGCATGCGGAAGTGCTCGACCGCGACGGGAATTTCTATACCGGCAATTTGCGCAGCGCCAAACAAACAATCGAGTATATTTGCAAAGGAGGCGGAGTGGAGCGATTTGCCCCCCATTTTACTTTTCAGGGTTTCCGATATGTGGCGGTGGAGGGGTTTCCTGGTGAAATAAATCCGGATGATTTCACGGGACAGGTGGTGTGCTCCGACATGGAGCAGACCGGAAGCTTTACCTGCTCCGAGGCTTTGATCAACCAGCTGCAGCGCAACATTGAATGGGGTCAGCGGGGAAATTTCGTCGACGTTCCGACCGATTGCCCGCAACGTGACGAACGGCTTGGTTGGACCGGGGATGCGCAGGTGTTCATCCGAACGGCGGCGTTTTTGACCGATGTGGCGAGTTTTTTTGCCAAATGGCTGCGCGATCTGAAGGCCGATCAGCTGCCGAACGGGGGCGTTCCCCATGTAATCCCGCATGTTTTGGACGAAAATTCGCATTCCTCTGCGGCATGGGGTGATGCCGCGGTCATTTGCCCGTGGACACTGTACTTGTGCTACGGCGACAAGCGGATTTTGGAGGAGCAATACGACAGCATGAAAGCATGGGTGAATTACATGCGCATGCAAGGCGATGATGAATTTCTTTTTAATACGGGGGCGCACTTCGGGGATTGGCTCGGGCTGGATGCCAAGGAGAACAGCTATATCGGAGCGACGCCGTTCGATTTGATCGCCACCGCTTTTTATGCGTATTCCACCCGTCTGGTTGCGAAGTCGGCCCGGATTCTGGGCAAAACCGGGGATGCCGAAAGCCTTGAGAAATTGTACGAAAATATTGTAGACAGTTTCAACAGGGAATTTGTGACGCCAAACGGCCGGCTTGCCGCACACACACAAACGGCCTGCGCGCTCGCGCTGATGTTCGATCTGGTCGAGGGCAAGGCTAAAGAAAGGACAGCCGCGGCGCTGGTGAAATTGGTCGAGGCGGCGGGCTATCATCTGACGACGGGCTTTGTCGGCACACCTTACCTTTGTCTCGCGCTGACCAAGGCGGGCTATCATGATGTGGCGGCCAAAATCGTGATGCAGCAGGATTATCCGTCGTGGCTGTATCCGATTACGAGGGGAGCGACGACGATCTGGGAGCATTGGGATGGCATCAAGGAGGACGGTTCCTTTTGGAGCGACGAGATGAACTCGTACAACCACTATGCCTACGGTTCGATCGGTGAATGGTTCTATCGCATCGTGGCGGGCATCGACACCGACGAAGATCGTCCCGTATACAAGCACATTCGCTTCCGCCCGCATCCGGTAGCGGGTTGGAGTTTTGCAAAGGCCGTGCTGCAAACCTTATACGGCGAAGTCAGGTCGGAATGGGCCGTAAATGAAGCGGACTCCGGGTTGCTTACGCTGAGCGTGGCCATCCCGGCAAATACGACCGCGACGATCGAGTTGCCGCCGGGGTTCATTTTTGCGGATACCGGCCGCGCCAGCTTTGAGTTGGGTTCCGGCGCCTATACTTTTACGCTGCGGCGGCTTTGACGAAAAACGCTCATTCATTCATGCTCTGGAAAATAGAAGGGAGAATCGACATGAAGCTTTGGCCCAACGGCGCTCCGCTGGCAATGGGAACCGAACCGTCCGATTGCCCGGAACTTACGCCTTATTTGATTGATACAAAAAAATCGCTTGCCGGTATGATCGTTTGCCCAGGCGGCGGATATTGGATGCGCGCGGATCACGAGGGCGAACCGATCGCCAGGTGGTTAAACCGTATCGGCATCCATGCATTTGTGCTTGATTACCGCGTTGCCCCTTATCGCCATCCCGCGCCGCTGATGGATGCCGCCAGGGCAATCCGCTATGTGCGGGCAAACGCGGAAAATTTTCACACCGATCCATATCGTATCGGCATTCTCGGCTTTTCGGCAGGGGGACATTTGGCTGCAACTGCAGGCACCGGCTTTGACCGGGGAAACCCGCTGGCGGACGACCCGATCGAACGGATGAGCTCTCGTCCCGACTTGATGGTGTTGTGCTATCCGGTTATCAGCTTCAGCGAATTTGGTCACACAGGCTCCATGAAAAATTTGTTGGGTGAGAATCCGTCGCGTGAAGTGCGGCGAAAGTTATCGGCTGAGCTGCAGGTTACGGCTGACACGCCGCCCGCGTTTTTGTGGCATACGGCGGATGATTCGGTTGTTTCGGCGGAGAACAGCATTTTGATGGCGCAAGCGCTAAGCAAGCACGGAATCCCGTTCGAGTTGCATATTTTTGCGAGCGGCCGTCACGGCTTGGGGCTGGCGGAAGCCGAACCGGAAACCAAACGGTGGCCTGAGCTGTGCGAATTGTGGCTGCGCAAACGGGGGTTTTGAGTCTCCATTCCTTTACTGTTGCTCGCTGCAGGAAATGGAGACATCAACCACTCAGCGAGTGGCTTCAACTTGTTCCAATAACATATAAATTTCTTCTTTCTGGCTATCTGTGAGCGGTCCAAACTCCATCGCTTTGGCAAGCTCCACCGCTTGCCCCGCATTTTTGATACCGGGGATCGGCACGGTAACCGGGCTGCGCGCCCATATCCAAGCCAGTGCGCCTTGGACGAGACTTCGTCCGCCGGAAGTCAGAATATCTCGGACAGCGTCCATCTTCCGAAGATAGTCAGATTGGGGCGTGCCATTTTCGTAATACCGCACCCATTCATGTCCTGCCGAGCGGACGTCGTCTTTGGCAAATTGAGCCCCTTTCCCATACTTTCCGCTTAATAATCCCATCGCCAGCGGCGCGACGCAGATCGCGGCGATATTCACATCTTCGCACAACTGAACCATTCCGGGCGTTTCATAAAGCACGTTCAAATTGAATTGATAGCCGGAACATGATGAATGATCGGCAAACCAACGCGCAGAATCCGGATGATCGGTACACCCGCCGTAGGATAAAATTTTGCCTTCGGATTTCAAGCCTTCCAAGGCATTGATTATCGATTGCAAATGATCCTTTGGAATAGCACCTCCTACGTGGAATACGTAATGGTCGAGATAATCGGTTTGAAGACGCCGCAAAGACGCTTCGCATGCTTGACGGATGTAGCTCTCCGAATCGCCCGAGCGGGTGATCTATGTAGGAACATTCAGCAAAACGTTATCTCCCGGTTTGCGGCTTGGATTTATGGTTGTGCCGAGGGAATTGGTCGAAGCGTTCAGGACGATGAAGGAAGACTTGAACTTGCGCAGCCCGACCATCGAACAAAGAGCGATGGCGATCATGATCCGCGCAGGCGATTACGAAAGACATATCTACAGGATGTCAAAGATATACCGGCGGAAACGCGCTGTTCTCGCGGAATCGTTGGAGGAATATTTTGGCGGGATGGTGGATGTGTTCGGTGATGAGGCTGGAATGCACCTGCTGGCCAAGTTCAACCCAAGAGCTAATATGGAAGGCAAGCGGAGCTTTGGAATATGGCGTACGGATTCAAAGTATCGATGACTATAGCTTACGCAAGAACAATCGCGCCAATGAACTCGTATTTGGATACGGACATCTGGGTTTGAGAGACATTCGCATAGGTGTTGCACGATTGGGTGAACTTATGCGAGGCAGGGAAGAACCTGAACATTCAGCTGGTGGCGAATGTTAATCGCCGTTGAAGTAGATAATCTCGCCAACCTCGTTTTGCAGCGCCGTATACTTGGACGGCGGGTACCCCATGAAACGTTTGAATTCCTTGCTGAAATGCGCCTGATCGTAATAGAAATCGTAAAACTGCCCGTCTTCCAAAAAGCCGCGTTTGTCGCGCAGCAGCGTCTGGAAACATGATTGGAAACGAACAATGGAAGCGAATGCTTTCGGACTAATTCCGAGCCGCTCCGAAAATTTGGCGCGCAGCCACCGATCAGTTTGTCCCATATCTTGCGAGAGCTCCGCGATTGAAATCCGACCGCGCGAATTCCAAATCGCGGAAACCCCGTATTCGAACTTCGCATCGTTCTCCGTCCGGGCGAGCATCTCGATCAAATATTCCTGAAGCAGCATTGCCTTTTGCACCGGATCGGACGCCATAAACATCCTTCCCTCCATGATGCGGATGGCCGAAGGAGTGATTAACTCGTCAAAAGGCACGAGCGTATTGCGCAATTCATGCTGCGGAACGGCGAGAATCCGATAGGCGGAAGCGGGATGGAATTCAACACAGATGCACCCGAATGCTTTTTCCCGGTCGAATTCGGCAATCGTGGGGCAGTCGGAAACGCCCAAGACGAACAGCTTATGTTCCGGAAGCAAAAACGCGTGATCACCAACCCGGCCTGTAAATTTCCCTTCATAATATAGCATTAACTTCGCGGAACCGTTGGGTACGATGATTTGCATCTCTTCTACGGAAAGCCCTCCGTTACTCGCAAACACCCAAAAATCCTTTATGCAATTTTTTAATTCGAAACGCAGCGGCAAACGTCTGACGGCAAGGTTGCCCATAGGATCGCACCTTCGATCATTCCATTGTGCGTTATTTTGACGAGAATATATCATAAAATACATTGTTTGAACAGTATGACGTTGCGGATTCTCTCCAATTCCGATTTATACAATACATTATGGTCCGGCCAATGTATCTTTCGAAATAATGCCGAATTTCAAAGTGATGGATCAAGAAAATGAACTTACGTATGGCATTCGGCAGGCAAGCTCGGTGTTTATCTGCTTATGATAACGGCTGTCGCGATCGCCTGCTCATCCGCCGTAGACTTGCCGCGCTTCGCCGCGCCGAACAAACGGGCGGCACATTGGGGTCGTACGCGCTGCAAGCGTCCATCGCCGCGTGTCATGCATTCGCGCGCTCCCCGGAAGAAACCGATTGGGCGAAAATCGCGGCACTGTACGACGTATTGGCCCGGGTTTCACCATCCCCAATTGTCGAACTGAATCGGGCGGTGGCGCTGTCCATGGTGTTCGGCCCGGCGCTTGGACTCGAAATTATCGAAGTGCTGAAGGAAGAACCGACATTAAGGAAGTATCATTTGCTGCCAAGCATACGCGGAGAATTTCTCATGAAATTAGGCCGTAATCGCGAAGCGTACGTGGAATTCCAGCACGCGGCGTCGCTTACCCGCAACAAGCGGAAATGCGAACTGTTCCTTGGGCGCGCATCCGAGTGCGCTGAACAAAGCGGTTGACAGGATGGAATGATCGTTGGAGGGGAGAAGGTTCAGTGAAATCGATGAAAAAAGTCATTTCAAAAGACGGCACGCCTATTGTCTATGACATGACAGGCAGCGGGCCGCCGGTCGTTATTGTGGGCGGAGCGCTAAGCTATCGGTCATTTCCCGGATTTATCAAGCTTGCCGGGCTGCTCGCGCAGCATTTCACGGTCATCAATTACGACAGGAGAGGAAGGGGTGACAGCGGCGATCATCCTTCATATAGCGTCGAACGTGAAGTAGAGGATTTGCATGCGGTGATCAATGATGTTGGAGGCAGCGCCTGCGTCTGGGGTATGTCGCCCGGCGGGGCGCTCGCACTCATGGTGGCGGCCGGAGGCGTTCCGATCCGAAAGCTGGCGGCATATGAACCGCCTTATATGGTGGGAGACGGAGCGCCCGTACCGCCGGCGGATCATAAAGAGCGGCTCTGCAGGTTGGTTGCGGAGGGACGCCGGGACGACGCCGTCAAGTTTTTTTTGCGGATTATGGGCACTCCGGGAATTGCCATCGCGATAATGCGCTGGATGCCGTTCTGGCCCAGAATGCGCGCAGTGGCAAATTCGCTGCCCTACGATGCCGCGGTGATGGGAAACTACGCATTGCCGACGGAGACGATTCGCGCTGTCAATGTTCCCACAATCGTGATCGCCGGA
>DASVDB010000077.1 GCA_036381315.1 Bacilli bacterium
GGGTGCGCATAGGCGGGCTTCGTTATATTTGCGGATGCGAAAGATGTGGTTAAGCCATGTACAAACTGCTTTTGTATGTGCTGATCATTGGGTTGTGCGCAATTTTGACATCTGTGCAAATCGATGAGGAGATGTCGCTGAAAACATTGTTCCTTGCGAAGCATGCGGTCAATCGCGCAGCGCATGCGGCGGCGCAGCAAACCCAAATCAGCCTGCTTGCCGAAGGAAAGATCGCGATAGATCCGGATTTGGCCGCGGAAACCGCGCTTCTTTATTTGCAAAAAAATTTGCATCTGGATGAAACAAACCGCCCGCTGCCCGGCTCTTTTCTGAAAGAGCCCGTTGATCTGCTGGAATTTGCTGTGATTGGCGAGGGATATACGTTTCCCTATGAATATGAAAACAAGCCCTACCACTATCATGTCACGCTTAAACGGCCGGGAGTGGTTATGATCGTTCGCGTCGCCTATCCCGGCATATTCAATCTTCTCGGGCCCATTCAGTGGGTGGTCAAAGGCACCGCGGAAACGGTCGACCGCTAATCGAATGTTTCCCGCAAATTGGCGTTTGCTCAAAACAGGATTTGCCAATGCCGGCAGACGGAAAGTCGTTCTGCGGCATTTTGTTTTTTTGCCGAATGTATTAGAATAGACAAAGAACACGCTGACGGTTGGGGGCGCGCGATGGAACATCAACAACGAATCCAAAACTTGCAGAAAAAATTGGCGCAAGCGGGCGTAGATGCCTATCTTGTCACGCAAAACGTCGATATTTTTTATTTGACAGGGTCGATGCAAACTGGGTATGTGCTCGTGCCCGTCGCGGGGGAACCGGTTTTTTATGTGAGGCGGAGCGTCTTGCGGGCGAATGAGGAGTCGGTTGTCCCGATTATCGAACTCGGATCGCTGAAGACTTTTAACGGGAAGCTTAAGGCAAGTTTCCCCGATTTGTTTGCCGATGGCCGCGAAATAGCGGTCGCCGCCGATTTTGACGTGCTGCCGGTGCAAATTTATCAGCGTCTCAAGTCGGCATTGCCTGCCGTAAAATGGATCGACGGTTCGGCGATGATCCGCGAACTGCGCATGATCAAATCAGATTATGAAATCGGGTTGCTGAAACAGGCGGCTGTTGCCACCGATCTTGCTTTTCAGCATGGCATTGCCAAACTTTCCGCCGGCATGACGGAATTGGAATTCATCAGTGAAATCGAATTATCGTTGCGCAGGCAGGGCCATATGGGCGTCATGCGCATGCGCGGCTACAATCAGGAATTGATCACCGGAATTGTCAGTTCCGGCGCGGCAGCCGCCGCCCCCACTTATTTCGACGGCCCCGCGGGCGGGGAAGGTTTGGGCGCAGCCAGCCCGCAAGGCGTTGGCGTAAAAAAAATTGCCGCCGGCGAGCCGATACTGATCGATATAGGCTGCACGCTGAACGGCTATGTAACGGATCAGACGCGCACGGCGGTGATCGGCGATCTGCCGGCGGATTTGCTGCATGCTTATGAAACCGCGGAGCGCATTTTGGCGCATGCCGAGTCGATGCTGAAGCCGGGCGTGATTTGTGAAGATTTATATGTTTCGGCGTTGGCTTATGCCAAAGAGGCGGGTTTGGAAAACCATTTTATGGGTTTTGGCAAAGATCAGGTCAAATTTCTCGGGCACGGCATCGGTCTGGAGGTTGACGAGTTTCCGGTATTGGCAAAAGGATTTCGCTATCCGCTGGAAGCGGGCATGGTGTTGGCCGTCGAGCCCAAATTCACTTTTCCCGGGCGCGGCGTGGTCGGCATTGAAAACACATATGTGATCACGGATTCCGGATTTGAGCGGCTGACGCAAACTCCCGGCGGATTATTGCGAATTTGATTGTTTCTATCTAAAATGAAGTTATCCGTCGGATAGACACTGCGCCAAAAATTTAGTAGGATATAAATACAAGATGGCGCGATTTTTTTCAGCATAAATAAAAAGGAGGAAGGGAAATGTTTCGTCTGGGGCAGAAAGTGTACATCGTTTCCGATCGATTCGAACAGAACCTTCCCATTGGCAGTTATGCCTATATCATTGCCTATGACCGTAACGCGGACAATGCATTCGATTATGTCATCCGGGTGCCGAATCAAAACAAGCATTATTATGTCCCGGCGGCAGATGTGGAATTGGAAGAAGTGATTTTGCAACGGGAAGCGGAACAGGTGGAAAAAGAAGCGCTGATCGAATTTGCGCTGGCGACCAAAAATGCCGATCTGTTCTATCGTGTCATGAATGGGGACGCTGCCGGGGAAAATCAGCCGGAAGCAAACAAACCGCTTAGCCAGGATGAATTTATCAAGCAGGTCAATCTGAAAGCGTGGATTTAAGCCGTTCTGAAGCGATTGCAAACACGCCTTTTCAACGTTCGCGTTGGGAAGGCTTTTTTCATTTGGCGCGCGTTACAACCCATATTAAAAGGTTACCGATCAAGATCTGACTTACCCTGACTTAAAATAAAATGGATATGAAAAGCTTGGCCTTACGTGATGGCGCAGCGTTTATCCTTGGAAATGCATTGTGTTATAATGGGTTGGATAATGACGAGAATTTCGGAGGTCGAATGAAGCAATGAGCATTAGCATGGAAGATGTCGATCATGTGGCCAAGCTGGCCAGACTGGAATTTACGGATGTGGAAAAAACGAAAATCGCCGAGCAGCTGGGCAAAATTTTGGCGTTTGTGGAAAAATTGAATGAACTGCATACCGCCGATGTCCCGCCGACCAGCCACGTGATCGCGTTAAACAACGTCTTGCGGGATGATGAAGTGCGCCCTTCATGGCCGATTGAAAAAGTCATGCTGAACGCGCCGGACGGAGAAGACGGCCAATTCAGAGTGCCGGCCGTGTTGGATTAAGATTGGCAATGCCGCAAACATAAGGAGGAGTTAGATTGTCGTTGACGCAATATTCGATCAGAGAGCTGCACCGCCGCATGGCCAACAAGGAATTGTCCGTTACGGACCTTGTCGGCGCGTCTTTGCAGCGAATTCACGATACAGACGCAAAAATCGGAGCGTTTCTGGCGCTGAATGAAGAACACGCCCGTCTGGCGGCCGCCGAAATGGACGCCCGATTCCATACGAGCGGCGCAATCCGCGGATTGTTGTTCGGCATACCCGCCGGCATCAAGGACAATATCGCAACCGAGGGATTGCCGACAACGTGCGGCAGCAAAATATTGGCCAATTATCGGCCGATTTACGATGCCACGGTCGTAAAAAAGCTTAAAGATGCGGATGCCATAACCGTTGGCAAATTGAATATGGATGAATTTGCGATGGGCAGTTCCAATGAAAATTCCGCTTTTCACCCGGTCCGGAATCCATGGGATACAGCGTATGTTCCGGGGGGTTCAAGCGGCGGATCGGCCGCGGCAGTTGCCGCCGGCCAGGTCGTATTCGCGCTGGGCTCCGATACGGGCGGCTCGATCCGCCAGCCAGCCGCTTATTGCGGCGTCGTCGGATTGAAGCCGACATACGGGCTGGTGTCCCGATTCGGATTGGTTGCGTTTGCTTCTTCGTTGGATCAGATCGGGCCTTTAACGCGCAGTGTGGAAGATGCGGCGTTTGTCCTGCAGGCGATTGCGGGACATGATCCGCTTGATTCCACATCCGCCAATATGGAAACCTCCGACTATTTGTGTGCGTTAAGCGGGGACGTTGCCGGCCTGCGCATCGCCGTGCCGAAGGAATACCTGAGTGAAGGCGTGAACCCGGCAGTCAAGGAGAACATATACGCCGCCTTGGCGGATTTGGAGAAGTTAGGTGCGACGTGGGAAGAAGTGTCGATGCCCCATACGGAATACGCGGTGGCCGCATACTATATTCTCGCCTCTTCCGAGGCTTCTTCCAATCTGGCGCGTTATGACGGCGTGCGCTACGGCGTGCGCAGCAGCAATGCCGACAATTTGCTCGACATGTACACGAAGACGCGCAGCGAAGGCTTTGGCGATGAAGTGAAAAGGCGGATCATGCTGGGCACCTATTCGCTAAGCTCCGGTTATTACGACGCCTATTATCTGAAAGCGCAGCAAGTGCGGACGCTGATCAAACGGGATTTCGAGCAAGCGTTGGCCAAATATGACGTCATCATCGGCCCGACCGCGCCTACGCCGGCGTTTAAAATCGGCGAGCAGGCGGACGACCCGTTGACGATGTATTTGAACGATATTTTAACGATTCCGGTGAGCCTGGCCGGAGTGCCGGCGATCAGCGTGCCCTGCGGGTTTGTCGGCGGGTTGCCTGTCGGGCTGCAAATTATCGGGAATTACTTTCAGGAATCGACCGTGTTACGCGTTGCGCACGCTTTTGAACAGCATACGGAACATCATCTTAAGACGCCGCCAATCGACGGTGTGAAACAGTAGGGGAAAGGAGCGAAAAAACGATGCCGGCAACGGAAACAAAGTATGAAACAATCATTGGTTTGGAAGTCCATGTTGAACTGCACACCAAAACGAAAATTTTTTGCGGCTGCTCCACTTCTTTCGGCGCGCCGCCCAACACGCATACATGCCCGATTTGCCTGGGGCATCCGGGCGTTCTTCCGGTGTTGAACAAGCAGGCTGTGGAATATGCGATGAAAGCGGCGATGGCGTTAAACTGCGAAATCGCGTCGGAAAGCAAATTTGACCGCAAAAATTATTTTTATCCCGACCTGCCGAAAGCTTACCAGATTTCCCAGTACGACAAGCCGATCGGGAAAAACGGCTGGATCGATATCGAAGTGGACGGCGTAACGAAGCGCATTGGCATAACCCGGCTGCATTTGGAGGAAGACGCGGGGAAATTGATGCACGGCAGCGGTTTTGATTCGCTGGTCGATTTTAACAGAGTGGGGACGCCGCTGATCGAGATCGTCTCCGAGCCGGATATCCGCTCTCCCGAAGAGGCGAGGGCTTATTTGGAAAAATTAAAAGCGATCATCAAATATTGCGACGTCTCCGACGTAAAAATGGAAGAGGGCTCGCTGCGCTGTGACGCCAACGTGAGCATCCGCCCATTCGGACAAACCGCGTTCGGCACCAAAACGGAATTGAAAAATATGAACTCGTTCCGCGGCGTGCAGCGCGGGTTGGAGTACGAAGTAAAAAGGCAGACGGAAGTGCTTGCGGACGGCGGCATAATCGTGCAGGAGACGCGCCGTTGGGACGAAAACCGCGGCGTTACGGTTTCCATGCGCACAAAGGAAGAGGCCCACGATTATCGTTATTTTCCCGATCCCGACCTTGTGACGCTGTTAATCGACGATGCGTGGAAAGAACGCGTGAAAGCATCGATACCGGAGCTTCCCGATGCCCGCAAAGCCCGTTATACGGAACAATACGGCTTGTCCGATTATGACGCGAAAGTCATTACCGCTTCGGTAAAATTGGCGGATTTATTTGAAGAAAGCTTGCGGCATTGCGGTGACGCAAAAGCGGCGGCCAACTGGATCATGGGCGATCTTTCGGGTTATTTGAATGCCAATGGTTTGGAACCGGATGACGTGCCGATCTCAGGCAAAAATCTAGGCGATTTGATCAGCTTGATTAACAAAGGGACGATCAGCGGCAAGATTGCCAAGGCCGTATTTAAAGACATGCTCGAATCGGGCAAATCGCCGGAAGCGATCGTGCAGGAAAAAGGGCTTGTGCAAATTTCCGACGAGGGCGCGATCAAGTCGGTTGTGGAGCAAGTAATCGCCAATAATCCGCAGTCGGTCGCCGATTTTCAAGCGGGCAAGGAAAAAGCGATCGGCTTTCTGGTCGGACAGGTCATGAAAGAAACGAAAGGCAAAGCCAATCCTGGCTTGGTAAACAAGCTGATTCGCGAGATTATCGGGCAATGATCCGCAAGTTTGGCCTCGTTTCGCCGTCTTGCTTCGTCTTGAGACGGGCATAACAGGCTGTCGTACGCCGTCTGCCTGCTTTGGGGGAGTGTTAGCATGGGCAACCCATGGGAAATTGACGCGCTGCATATGGCGATCAGGCTTTTTTTGGCTATGGTCCTGGGCGGACTGGTTGGGTGGGAGCGCGAACAAAGCAATCGCGCCGCCGGATTTCGCACGCATATTCTGGTCTGCATCGGTTCGGCCTTGCTCATGCTGCTGTCGATTTACGGCTTTTCCGATTTCGCCGAAGAAATCAATGTGCGGATAGATCCCGCGCGAATGGCCGCACAAGTGATTACCGGCATCGGTTTTTTGGGCGCGGGCGTGATTATTTACAACGGGTTGTCGATTACCGGCCTAACGACGGCGGCGTCGCTATGGGTCGTCGCCGCGATCGGGCTTTCGATCGGCGCCGGTTTTTATTTTGCCGCCAGTCTGTGCACAGCATTGGTGCTGTTCAATTTGATGGTGTTAAATAAAGTGGAAAAACGGCTGTTTCGGGCAAAAAAGCTGCATGTCATCAAAATCAAAACAGAAGATAAGCCGGGAAACCTGGGGGAAATAACCGAAGTGCTGAAGATGCACAACACGGAAATTCGCCGGCTTACAACGGAACATATCCCAAACGAAGGTAGCTCGGCGCCCATTTTCCAAATTGCATTTACGGTTCGCCTTCCGGCTGAGCTTCCGCTTGTCGAACTGATTGAAAAACTGCGAAAAATGCCCGGCGTGCTTGAATTGAATGTCGACCAGGTCGCATGGACAGGTAAAAACGGCGAGAGGATGCGATCGGAATGATCCGGGTAGGACGTTATACCGCCGCATTGCTGTTGCTGACCGTAGGCGTGCTTTTGTTTCTCGATTTAAGCATGCACACGTACTTTTTAAGCGTCATGTTCAAATGGTGGCCCATGCTGTTAATCGTCTTCGGCTGCGAATTTTTGTTTGCCGCTATGCGCAGCCGCAATGAGCCGTCCCGGTTGCGCATCGATTTCGGCAGCCTGTTTTTTTCCGCGCTGCTGGCGGTTGTGGTGGTCGCCGCAACGCAAACATCCCTTTTAGCTCCTTTAATCAATCAATTCGGCGTCGCGGTTTCCGACGAAAGCGGCTCAACATTCGGCAAAGAGACGGTGCACATCCCGCTGCGGGACGACACCGAAAGTATCATCATCACAAACGAAAATGGAGATGTAACGCTGCAGTCGGGCGATGTTGCGGCAATCGAAATCCGCGCCACCGTTATGGTTTCCGGCGACGATGAACATGCGCGGCGGATCGCCGATGAATCGACCATTGCTTATGAGGGCGAGCGCACGCTACAGATTACGGCGCAGGGGAAAGACTACAAAGTGCTGGGTTTAAAGCGAAAACCCCGCATGAATCTGGATATTACCGTGCCCAGGACAAGCGATGCGGATAAAGAACTGCGCGCAATGAACGGCAGCATTTCCGTCAGCAATATCATCGGTTCGGTCAAGGCGGATACGGTAAATGGCAAAGCTACGGTTCGCCATATCGACGGCAGCGTCGAACTGCACAGCGTTAACGGCAGCTTGACCGCCGAGGAAATTACGGGCGATGTAAAAATGGACACGATAAACGGAAAAATTACCGGAACCCGATTGCGCGGTTCCGTAAGCGCCCATACGACAAACGGCGCCATTTCCCTGCAAGAAGTTGCCAAAGCGGTTCATGCGGACACGACGTCAGGCGGCATTTATGTATCGAGCGGCACGGTTGGCGGCGATTGGAAGCTTCAGACAACGATCGGGTCGGTTGAACTTAAGGTGCCGGAAAACGGGGATTATCGCGTAGAGGGGAAAACCAAATTGGGCAGCGCCAAAACCAATTTGCCCTTGGCTGCGACAAAACGCGCCATTTCCGGAACAATCGGGCGGGGAACGTACCAAATCAATGTGGACGCCAGCGGCAGCATCGCCATTAACAAAACCCAATAATCGACAGTTTTATGAATAGAATTGACAGAGGATAATTACAAAAGTAAAATAATTATAAGTGGATGGGGGTGAGGACAATGGGAGCAAAATTTGAGCACGCAATCGATAAATTAAAATCGTCGGGTGTGCGCATGACTCCGCAGAGACATGCGATTTTGTCATATTTGCTGAATACCAAGTCCCATCCGAGCGCGGATGAAATTTACAAGGCGTTGGAAAGAAAATTTCCCAGCATGAGCGTGGCGACCATTTACAACAACCTGAAGGTATTCATCGACTCCGGGCTAGTGCGGGAGTTGACTTACGGTGACGACGCCAGCCGGTTTGACGCGGACATGTCCGATCATTATCATGCCATTTGCGAACAATGCGGGAAAATCGTAGACTTTGACCATCCGCCCATAAAATCCGTTGAGGAAGCCGCTTTGGAGCAGACGGGCTTTCAAATCAAAGGCCATCGTTTGGAAGTGTACGGTATTTGTGAAAGTTGCGCCGGGGCAAGGAAACATTGAGCGTATTTTCCATGCCGGCAAACATTGCGAATATAGTATAATAGACGTAATTTCACGACTGCGCAGCAGACGAGAAAATACGTCTTTTTTGCTGTTTATGGGCAGGGAAAGGGAGGCTAATGGAAGTTCAAATCACGCCAAGTCGAAGCCGAATGCGGCAACCCCGGCGCGCTAACGCGAAGATCGCTTTGTTTCTAATTGCGGCCATGCTCCTGTTGCTTGCCGCAAGCGCACTTGTCACGTTTTTTGTGTGGCGGCAATTTGCCCCGAACGCTCGGCATGTTCCGCCGGAGTTCAACGGGCTGGCAAAACCGATTTTTATTCAGGGTAAGATCATGCCGGAGACGGCGATCGGAACCGCGGAAAGTTTGCGGCTTCCTTTGCCGGTTGTGCAACAATGGATCGATCCCACGATCGTGTTCGACGATGCGTCCCAATCCGTCATCCTAACGACGAAACAGCATGTTGTGCAATTGAAGACCGCGCAATTGACGGCCATGGTCAACCATAAGCCGTTCGCTCTTTCCTTTCCTGTCGAAAAATCCGGCGAGACCGTGTATATACCGATTGCGCAGCTTAAACAATACTATCATCTGACCGTATCGGAGCAAAAAGATACAGGCGCGGTGCTGATCTTCCGGCAAGGCGACGCGATTTCGTGGGCCAGGGCCATATCTTACAAAAACCGGACGGTAAAGGTCAGAACAAAACCCACCGCGCGAGCGCCGATTGTAGCTGAGTTGGCGGCGAATGAAGCGGTGATGGTGTGGGAGGATGTCGGGGGTTGGTTTAAAATTCAGCTTGAAAACGGCATCATCGGTTATGCGCGAAAGCAGGAAATCAAACTTGACCATATGGAAACGGTGCCGTTTTCTCCGGAACCGTCGCCGTATATCCCGTGGAGTCCAATCGGCGGTAAAATCAATTTGACCTGGGAACAAGTTTACGGCAAAAATCCCGATACCGCCAAAATCGGCAACATGCCCGGTTTAAATGTGATCAGCCCGACATGGTTTCAATTTGCCGAGGATAAGACGGGCGAAATATATTTGCAAAACAAGGCCGACGCGGCCTATGCCAAGTGGGCGCATGATCGCGGCTACCAAATCTGGGCGCTTTTCTCCAACGGCTTCAATCCCGATTGGACGGCGCAAATGCTCAAAACATACGATTCAAGACAGAAAATAATCGACCAATTGTTAAGTTTTGCGCAGTTATATCATCTGCAGGGAATCAATATCGATTTTGAGAATGTGCGATTGGCTGACGGGCATCTGTTGACCCAGTTCGTTCGCGAGTTCACGCCGCTTGCGCATGAGCAGGGCCTGGTCGTATCGATCGATGTAACCGTCAGGGGCGGCAGCGAAATGTGG
Source organism: Bacilli bacterium (assembly GCA_036381315.1). Classification (NCBI taxonomy): domain Bacteria; kingdom Bacillati; phylum Bacillota; class Bacilli; species Bacilli bacterium. Next base: position 9,748 of record DASVDB010000077.1, read on the forward strand.
TCGCAATTTTATGAACGGGAAGCTTTGGGCGAAATCGTCGATTATATGATCGTGATGGCTTACGATGAGCATTGGGCGTCGAGTCCGCAGGCGGGATCGGTCGCGTCCTTGCCGTGGACGGAAAAAGGCGTCGCCGATATTATCAAATTCGACCATGTTCCGGCGGAAAAACTGTTGCTTGGAGTGCCGCTTTATACCCGCATCTGGACGGAGAAAACGGTGGATGGCAAAACGGAAGTCTCATCGAAAGCCATATCGATGGCGGCGGTTTCCCAAATCATCGCCGAGAAAAAGTTAAAGCCGACCTTTGACCAAAAAAGCGGCCAGTATTATGTCGAATTTGGCGAGAACGGGGCGAAAAACAAAATCTGGATTGAAAATGCGGCATCCATGCAATCGCGCATTCAAATTGTCAAGAAGTACGGATTGGCCGGAATCGCCTCATGGAGCAGAAATTTTGATACGCCGGAAATATGGAATGCGATCGCCGATGCGCTAAAACAAATGCCTTAAAGGAGCAAAGGGGCTGATTCTTGAATCGGCTCCTTTTTACTTGTCGTTACTGTCGCCTTCGTCGGCTGATGCCGCCGTGTTAGCCAGGCTCGGATCGAGCGTCAAGATGGTTTTGCAATGGTAGCAACGGTCCGTCTTGCCGACAAGTTTGGTCATTTTGCCGCATTCGGGACATTGGAGCGAAATGGTCGAAGTAGACATCATGCCTGCCCAAAAATATACGGCCATGCTGCCCGCCATAAATAGGATGCCCACTATCATAAAAATAACGGTGAAAATTTGCCCTTTTTCTCCCCATAATAAAATTCCCGCAGTGCCAACGATCATGATCAGCATTCCGAGCATTAACAGCACAAGACCCCAAAAACGAAATTCATTCAGTTTGTTTGTTTTAAAGAACATAAAATCACCATCAACCTTTGCTGCCAATATTTTCTTTCGGCAGGAAATGCGTGCTCCCTGTAGAAATATTAGATAACAAAATTTCAAGAAACGATGCGTGGATGTGAGTCACATGACGGGGTCTAAACTTGCCGATTTTTTAAGCCGTTATCAAACAAACGAGAATATTTGCGGCGTTTTGGCAATCAAGGCGAATCATTCGCTAAGCCCGCTAACGGGCGGCTTTGATTTGCTGATCTTGGCCATATATAAAGACACAAGCCAAGCGGAAACTACTTTTCATTATATTAAAGACGATGTGCGTATACAAGAAAAGCGAATGGATTCGCAACATTTTGCGGACGCGGTTTTGGCGGGTACCGACCGAAGCCTGGTGCAATGGGTGCTGCAAGGAGAAATTGTTTTCGAAAAAGATAGTTATCTTGCCGAATTAAAGCGAAAATTGAGCGATTTTCCCCGCATGATGCGCGAGCAGAAAATACTCATCGAATTCTCCCGTTTTTTGCGCTCTTATTTGCAATCCAAGCAGGATTTGCATGACAATCAGGTGTTGGATTCTTACGCCAATATTTTGGAGGCGTTAACGCACTGGGCGCGAATTGCGATCATTGAGCATGGTCAGCATCCGGAAGTTACCGTGTGGGATCAGCTGCGCGAAATAAATCCGGGAATTTACAAATTGTACGAAGAATTGACAACGAGCCTTGAATCGGTGGAACAACGCGTTCAACTGGTCCTGCTTGCCTGCGAGTTTTCCGTCATGTCCAAAATGTCGCAATGGTGCGCGCTTTTGCTGCGCATTTTAAGAAGCAGAAAAAAATCATGGGCGATCCACGAGCTTTACGGCCATGCCAACTTAAAAAATCTGCATCTTGACCTTGGCCTTTTGCTGCGCAAATTGGTTGCCCGCAATCTTGTAAAAGAAGTCGTTATGGTTGACAGCGTCAACTTTGAGAAAGTTCAGCTCCGCTATTCGGCGATGTAATAACACGTTTTATTTTTTTTGACGTTCGGGAATAATATCAGGCAAAAATCCAAACATTGGTCTTGACTTGGGTCATGCGGCGTGGTAAATTAGTTCTCGCCGCTGCAAACAAGGCGAATAAAACAGCCTGGCGATTGCGGAAAACACCATGACCGGATGGCCGGGCGGCAAAAATTTCTCCTTGAT
>DASVDB010000078.1 GCA_036381315.1 Bacilli bacterium
CCGAGCAGAAACGGCAAGCCCAGTGGACAAACGAAGAAATCTCTTATGCCAAAGCGAAAGGCGATGATGCGAAATGAATGCCACCCTGCTGCAGAGCCCGGCCCCTAAACCGTTCAGCAAGGAACTGGATCCCGCACTTTGCTATGAATCCCGTGGACACCGCGAAGCGTCTGCCCGTCTGGATCTGATGATTCAGCATCGGACGCTGGGCGTTCTCACCGGTGAAGTGGGCGGCGGCAAGTCGACCTTAATCCGGCGGCTGTTCGCCTCCCTTGATCCCATGGCCTATCTGCCGATCTACCTGTGCTATGCGTCACTCAAGCCACGAGAATTCTATGGAGGCCTGCTGGAGGCGGTCGGCGTAGAACCGGTCTACACCGTCTCCAAGGCGCGTAAACTCTGGCAGGAAGTCGTCCGCAGCCGTTCCGCACCTGGTGAGCGTACCATGGTCGTCGTCATCGATGAGGCGCACGAGATGAGCGAAGCGATGCTGCTTGAATTACGCTTCGCGCTCAATTACAACATCGATTCCGCCTCGTTCTTTCCCTTGATTCTCGTCGGCCAGCCGGAGCTTCGCAAGCTGCTCCGGCTGAAGAAGTACGAAGCCACCGTCCAGCGCATTGGCATGCAGTACCACTTGAGCGGCATGAGTAAGGAGGAAACGAGCGCCTATATTCGGCACCACATGACCGTAAGCCGGACGGAGAAGCCCGTGTTTGCCGAAAGCGCGCTCAGCCGCATCTTTGCTGCCAGCCAGGGGCTTCCACGCGTGGTGAACCAGATCTGCATGCAGATTCTGCTCGACGCCGCCGCCCGGAATCTGGAGGTCATTGAAGAAGCCGACGTCGTTCGTGTGCTTGCCGATATGGACCGGCAGCGCGGCGTTACGAGTTGATTTTACGTTGTCCCCACAACTCACATCGATTGGCACATGCCGCTTCTATTCACAACGAGCAGCGTGTGCCTTTCGTTTTGAGCGGCGTTACATTTCTCATCGATTTGGCAGGTTGGCGTTCCCCTTCTCCCGTCATTGTCGGTGAGATTCACGCCGTCATTTTATGTGAGCGGCAACATTTTGATTCGAATGCCGGGCCAAAGCTAAAGAGATCAGCAGATTTGGACTTGGTGCAGACGAATATCAAAAATTTGCTAATAATTTTGGTATCGGTTCCGCATGTTTAAATACGATTCGAAAAAGGATGGCGCAGGATTACTATCGATATACTTGAAACAGCAACTCCAATCCTGGTTGGCAGGAATACGTTTGCTGAACCAGAAATAAGAAAAACGCCTTACGGCGTCCTTATAGTTCGCATCGATATTCAAATGTGATTTTAACTGGGTGTCGGGTCTTTCCCTCACCCAGTTTATTTTCTTAAATCGATTATTTTGTACTCGTGGCTGCGAAACGACGGAGCCGAAATCCGAAATATTACAAATGTTCTTCACTACGGAACCGCTGAGGTTCAAAGAAGTGCATAACTCATGTTCTTAATAAGCTAGCCCTTGATAGATCGGAAACTTCTCCGTTAATTCTTTCACTTTCTCCCTGGCTTTTTCGCGAACCGATTCGTCTTGCGGACTTTTCAACACATCGGCGATCACTTTGCCGATTATCCGCATCGCGTCCGTATCCATGCCCCTTGCCGTTACGGCCGGCGTGCCGATCCGAATGCCGCTCGTAATAAACGGGCTGGTCGGATCAAACGGAATCGCATTTTTATTGACGGTGATTTTTACGTCATCAAGCAAACGCTCGGCGTCTTTTCCGGTAATATGCAAATTGCGCAAATCAACCAGCATCAAGTGGTTGTCCGTGCCGCCGGAAACGAGCTGAAGCCCTTCCGCGAGCAGCGTTTCCGCCAACACTTGCGCATTTTTCACTACGTGTTCGGCATATTGTTTGAATGCCGGCTGCAGCGCTTCGCCCAAAGCCACCGCTTTGGCCGCAATAATATGCATTAGCGGTCCGCCCTGCGTGCCCGGGAATACGGCTTTGTCGATCGCCTGCGCCCATGCTTTGCGGCACAAAATCATGCCGCCGCGCGGTCCGCGCAATGTTTTGTGCGTCGTTGTCGTGACAAAATGGGAATGCGGCACCGGATTTGGGTGCAAATCGGCGGCCACAAGGCCGGCGATATGCGCCATATCCACCATCAGCAAGGCGCCGACGTCGTACGCGATCGATCCGAGCGCGGCAAAATCGATGATCCGGGGATAGGCGCTTGCGCCCGCGACAATCAGACGGGGACGATGCTTAAACGCCAATTTGCGCACTTCATCGTAATCGATCCGGAACGAATCTTCGCGCACGCCGTACGGAACAAAGTTGTACAGCAACCCGGACGCGTTGACCGGACTGCCGTGCGTCAAATGGCCGCCATGCGCCAAATTCATTCCAAGCACCGTGTCGCCAGGCTGCAACGCCGCCAAATAAACGGCCATATTGGCCTGTGCGCCGGAATGCGGCTGAACGTTGGCGTGATCGGCGCCAAACAATTGTTTGGCCCGGTCTCTGGCGATCGTTTCAACGATATCGACGTATTCGCAGCCGCCATAATACCGTTTGCCCGGATACCCCTCCGCGTATTTGTTGGTCAGCACCGTTCCCATCGCTTCCAGCACGGCTTGGCTGACGATATTCTCCGATGCGATGAGTTCGATGTTTTCCCGCTGGCGATTCAACTCCTGCCCCATCGCCTGAACGACTGCCGGGTCGCTTTTGCGTAAATGTTCCATTACTGGGTTCCTCCTCATCATTATAAACAATGATCTGCGGTAGCGTCGGGACGGGCGGCGGATAAAGCTCCGGTTTGTTCCAACGCATACACTGCCCGCGCCCCGCCGATCAATTTCGGGCGGGAAAAGGCCGCATTCACATGCGCGCCGCCGAGCGTGCGAACGGACGGGCGAAACGGGACGGCAACCCGGCGCACGTGCATCCCGATTAACGTGTCGCCGATATCGATCCCGGCGTCCGCCTGCACCGCTTCAACCAAACAAGGCTCGCGCAAGCGGCGAAATGCGTAAGCCGCCATGGAGCCGCCCGCTTTCGGCACCGGCACGGCTGAAACCTGCTCCCATCGCTCCCGCGCCAGAAGCTCGCGCTCCACGACAAGCGCCCGGTTCAAATGCTCGCAGCATTGAAACAGCGCATAAAATCCGATTTCCGCACGGACGCGCTCAATCCCGGCATAGAGGGCCGCCGCAATCTCTTCCGAGCCCGCGGTGCCGATTCTCGCGCCGCCTACTTCACTGGTGCTTACGCCAAAGACGACGCATTGTCCGGACCGCAAATTTGCCGCCGCCGCCAGTTCCCGCACGATAGCTTCCATGCCGTCCGCCAATGAATGGGCATCCTGCGCCATAAGCTTATCACCTTCTTGGGCTTTTCCTCATTTATGGATGAAGCGCATATTTATCTTCGATGGCCTTGATTTTACTGATTCGGTTTTTATGCCGCTCTTCGCGGGAAAATTCCGTCCCGATCCACGTTTTGACGATTTCCTCGGCCAAACCGGGCCCGATCACCCGCGCGCCCATGGCGAGCACGTTCGAATCGTTATGCTCCCGGGTCGCCTTTGCCGAAAAAACGTCATGGACGAGAGCGCAGCGAATCCCCGGCATTTTATTGGCGGCGATGCTCATGCCGATGCCGGTGCCGCAAATGAGAATTCCCCGATCCGCTTCCCTGGCGATCACCTTCGTGCAAACCGGCACGGCGTAATCCGGATAATCGACCGATTTTTCACAATCGCAGCCGACATCTTCGACCGTATGACCGTTTTTTTCCAGAAACGCAACGATTTCTTTTTTCAATTCATACCCGCCATGATCGGCGCCAATGGCGATTTTCATCTTTTCAACCTCCACGCGATGCGCTATGATTCCGTTTCGTTATTATTATAACTCCTTATGCAAAATACAAAAAAGAGCCCCGAAAACGCGCTCCATTTGCGCATTTCCCGCTCTTTGCCCAGGCGACCGACATATATGTCCGGTGCTCCACTGTGGTCAATTCCACGCGTCGCCAGTTACACCGGACCCGTATATATCGCTATCTTAACCTATTCCGCAGCATGTGTAAAGATGCGCGCATCAGGTTTTTGCCGCTTGCAGCTTTTTCACCAATTTTTGAAGCGCATCCGCAAGCTCGTCCGCGCAAGACTGGTAAACATCCAATGGCCCCCCGAACGGATCGGCGATGTCGAAAACGGGAAGTTTTTCCGCCAGCTCTTGAAGCCGCTCTTCATCCTCCGGCGAAAAGGCCTGGGATAACGACTGCTTGATTTGCCTGTCCGACAAAAGTTTGTTGTACTCCGCCAAAACGGCAAGCACCGCCTGGTCTTCCTCCGCATATTCCTTGAGCGTAAAAACTTTATCGACGGCGTACGGATACCGGCTGATGACCGCCTGTTTGTGCCCCATCGTCATCGTCAGCACCAGATCGGCCCAATCCACCGTTTCTTTGGTCAACATGCTCGAGCGCAATTCACAGTCGATTCCTTTTTCCTGCAACACCCGCTTCGCGTGCGGCGAAATCGATGCGCCTTCGGCCGCGCTTACGCCTGCGGACAAAATTTCCAATTGCAGGCCGCTTTCTTTCGCCATTTTCGTTAAAATGGCTTCCGCCATCGGGCTGCGGCACGTATTGCCGGTACAAACAAACAGGATACGTTTCACAATCCGCCCTCCGCCTTCGCTCATTTGGTTTGCCAATGCAAATCCTGTCCTTTTATTTTACCAAAACTCACGGAAAAAGAATCTAAAATAAAAATTTGATGCCGAACGCAAGCAAAATCATCCCGCCGAACGCTTCACCGTACTCGCCGATCCAACGGCCCGCCCCCCTGCCGACAAGCAAACCGCCGACGGACATGAGACCGCCGAAGGCGCCGAACATGAGAACGGCCAAAATGATGTCGGAGGCGAACAAACCGAGCGAGATGCCGACGGAAAACGAATCGATGCTTACGCTTAACGCAAATATCAGCACGCCCCATAAGGAGCGGAAATCAATCGAGCGTACATCTTCGCCGCGCAAGGAACTGTAAACCATATGCCCGCCAAGCAAAATCAAGAGCCCGCCGCCGGTAATGGTCGCCACATCGCCAAGCAGGGAGCTGACATAATGCCCTGTAAACATGCCCATAAGCGGCATGATAATATGAAAAACGCCGATAATCAGGCTCAGCCGCAAAATTTCGACGAGGCGGATGCCTTTCAGGCCAAGGCCGATTCCCAACGAAAAAGCGTCCATTCCCAAGGCGATCGCCAAAATCAGGATCGTCAAAAACTGCCCCAATTGCGCCGTCATCGCCAACAATTGCACCACCCCGTGTCCGCATTCTCACTCCAGAATATGCGGACGAACCGGGAAACATACTAGATTTTCACGACCCTGCCCGCCGCCGCCTTTTGCAGCCGGTTCATCACCGCCTGTCCGATGCCCTGCTCCGCGCAGGCTTCCGCCCAAATATGGCTTACGCCATGCTCGTCAAAACGGCGCAAGCAAGCAAACAACCGGTTGGCCGCTTGCCGCAAATCGCGAACGGAGCCCAAACTTAGCACCAAATCGGCGTTATAGCTTTCGGCGTATTCGGCAAACGTCAGCACGCCGACCGTTTCGCCCCGCTTTCCCGGTGCGGCAAGTTGTTCGTTAATATAGCGCGCAACCGCGTCATGATCATAGCCGGACACCACTGTCAAACAGCCACGCGGGGCATAATGCTTGTATTTCATCCCCGGCGCGCGGGGCTTATGCGCATCTTGCGCGGCATGCCGATTGTCTTCCGGCGCGACGGCCGCAACCGCGGCTTTTCCGGCGGCGGCTGCGAGCTGTTCCGCCGTAATTCCTCCGGGGCGCAAAATTTCGATCGTATTATCCGGCACGGCAACCACCGTCGATTCCACACCGACGCTTGTCGGGCCGCCATCCAAAATCCCGGCGATGCGTCCCAGCATATCTTCGCTGACATGCCGCGCTGTCGTCGGGCTTGGCCGTCCCGATACGTTGGCGCTGGGCGCGGCAATCGGGCAGCCGGCCGAGCGAATGAGCGCGAGCGCCACCGGATGATCCGGCATGCGCACCGCTACCGTCGGCAATCCGGCCGTAACGAGCGGCGACACAGCGCCTTTTTTCAGCGGAAGGACCAGCGTTAAAGGGCCCGGCCAAAACTGCGCGGCAAGCTGATCGGCGAGGGGCGGCCGGTTTTCCGTCAGCTCGTCCAACTGGCTTAAATCGGCAATATGCACAATCAACGGGTTGTCCGCCGGTCTGCCTTTGGCGGCGAATATGCCGCGCACCGCTGCATCCGATGTTGCGTCGGCCCCAAGGCCGTAAACCGTCTCCGTCGGAAACGCGACCAATTTGCCGGCGCGGATCAGCCCGGCCGCCTCGCGGATCGCGGCAGCGCCGCTTTCCGCTTCATGATCAATCTTCCAACGCCTCGTTTGCAATTCCATATATTTGCCCTCGTTGTGAAAAATAATAGCCGTCTACTATTATAGAATAAGATGCGGGCTTGGCCTATAATCGGGAAAACCATTTTTTGAATTTGCTCTTTATTTTGGCAAACAGATCGACGACGAAAAACCGCACCTTGACTTCGCCCTTCGTCTCGTCATCGATGAAAACCGCCGGGGTCGCCTGGGCGGAAGTCTGTTTTTCCAGCACATTCGTCGGTTTATTGGTGGCTTTGGCAGAATCCGGCTTTGCCGTTGTGCCTTTGACAAAACAAAGGGGCGGAAACATCACGCACCACCAGTTTTGTCCCTTCCCGCGGCCCAGCGTGATTCTAAGCGCCTCGTATTTTCCGGCGGGATAAACCTGATCGGCAAATATTTTGGTCGGGAACGGCATATTGCCCAGTTCCACCTTATAGCCGTAATCATAGCCGTATTTGGCAAGCGTTGCCCGCACAACGGATTCGATGCCGCCGATATGCCCGAGCACCGCCGCGCGCGCTTCTTCGATGGAGCTTGCGTCGCCCACCCATTGATTGATATTCGCCGAAATGGCGTCTCTTACTCTCATTTTGATCCATTGATCTTCCATGCGATCGGAATTTGCGATAATGCGGATGCGGATCGATTGCCCGGGAATGCGCGGATTTTTGCTTGCGGCGCTGATCAATTCCGTTTCCCAACTGGCGATCAAAACCGCGATTGCCAACAGGAGATAAAGAAAATGTTTGCCCATGCCGGTTGCCCCCTCGCCAAAATGAGTGCCTCCAGCAACCAGTATGGGCAAATTCCCGACAGTTAAACCTATGAAACTAGCATTTCTCGCAATTCCCATTCCGGGCAATCACATGGCGGTCGATGCCGGACAAATCGCGAACGATGCGGATATCGGCAAACACCCCGGTAACCCGCAGCATTTCCGCGACTTTGCCCGCTTGCCCGATTCCCGTTTCCAGTCCGATCACGGAAGGCAATCGCTCAAGCCGGGTGAGCTGCCCGACCAGACGGCGATAGCAATCAAGCCCGTCCGCCCCGCCGTCCAACGCGGTGATCGGTTCAAAATCTTTTACTTCCGTTTGCAAAGTGGGGATTTCCGCGGCGGGAATATACGGCGGGTTGGATACGATGATATCCGGCGCAACTCCCGCCCGGATTGCCGGCTCAAGCAAATCTCCCTGCAAAAAGCGGATATTTCCCGCTCCCAACTTCGCAGCATTGCGCTTTGCGGTGGCCAGCGCCTTGGGCGAGATGTCCGTGGCTACAACGCGCCAAGCCGGACAATGCAGGCTGAACGCCACCGCAAGCGCGCCGCTGCCCGTGCCGATGTCCAGCAGAACCGGGCTTTCTTTCTGCTCCAACCGCCAACTGTTTGCGATCCGAATCATCTCTTCCGCCAACAGTTCCGTTTCCGGGCGCGGAATGAGCACCGCGGGATTGACGGAAAAGGCCAGGCCGCAAAATTCCTGCTCGCCGGTTATATACTGTACCGGTTCGCCGGCCGCGCGCCGCTTCAGCCATTCTTCCCATTTTGCCTTAAGGGAATCCGGAAACGGCTGCTGCCAATCCAGCAAAAACCGCGTGCTGTCCCAGCCAAGCAAGGATTGCAGCAGCAGCGACGCGCTTTGCCGCGCTTCACCGCATCCCTCTTCCCGTAAAAAAGAAGAAGCCTGCAGAAAGGCTTCACGAATCGTTTGCATGCTCATGTTATGCCGGTTCTCCCCGTTCCAGTTGATCCGCTTGCGCCGCAATGGTCAGCGAAGAAATGATCTCCTCCAACTCGCCGTTCAATACGGCGTCAAGACGGTGCAGCGTAAGTCCGATGCGGTGGTCGGTAACGCGGCTTTGCGGAAAGTTGTACGTGCGGATTCGTTCGCTGCGGTCGCCGGTGCCGATTTTGCTTTTGCGCTCGCTGTCGATTTTGGCTTGCTCGTCTTGCAGGATTTTATCGTACAAGCGCGCCCTCAGCACTTGCAAAGCCCGCTCCTTATTGGAGTTTTGCGATTTGCCGTCCTGGCAGCTGACGACGATTCCGGTCGGAATGTGCGTTACGCGCACGGCCGATTTGGTCGTATTGACCGATTGCCCGCCGGGTCCGCTGGAGCAAAACGTATCAATGCGAATATCGTTTTCATTGATTTCCACTTCCACTTCTTCCGCTTCCGGCATGACCACTACCGTTGCCGTCGACGTATGGATGCGCCCGCCGGATTCGGTGGTAGGAACGCGCTGCACGCGATGCGCCCCGCTTTCGAACTTCAGTTTGCTGTAAGCGCCGCTGCCGCGGATCATCAATACGACTTCCTTAAACCCGCCCAAATCGTTTAAATTGGCATCCAGCAATTCGGTCTTCCAACCCTGCAAATCGGCGTATTTCGTGTACATGCGGTACAAATCGGCGGCAAACAAGGCCGCTTCGTCCCCGCCGGCGGCGCCGCGAATCTCCATGATGACGTTTTTACTGTCATTGGGATCCTTGGGCAGCAGCAAAATTTTGATGCGCTCCTCCAGCTTTTGCTTTTGCGCGGAGAGCTCGCCGATTTCGGACTTCACCATCTCCCGCATTTCATCATCCAGTTTTTCCTGCAGCATCGCTTTCGCATCGTCCAGCTGCTTCACGATTGTTTTATACTCCGTATAAGCCGTATAAGGCTCCTGAAGTTCGGATTGTTCCTTGGCGTATTGCGCAAGCTTCGCCGAATCGCCGACGATGTCCGGATCGCACAACAATTCACTCAATTTTTCATACCGGTCGGCAAGCGATTGAAGCCGATCCAACATGTGTTCCATTCCTTTCATCCAGTCAAAATGACCGATTATGGACCCAATTTTATGTCTTCCGGCCGCGACCTGTCAATGCAAACCGCCTTCCATCCGCACCATTACACGTTAAAGCGGAAATGCATCACATCGCCATCCTGCACGATATAGTCTTTGCCTTCAATCCGGAGCTGGCCTTTTTCCCGGGCATTATTCATGGACCCTGCGGAAACAAGCGCGTCATAGCTGACCACTTCGGCGCGGATAAAGCCGCGTTCAAAATCGGAATGGATGACCCCGGCCGCTTGCGGTGCCTTCGTGCCCTGCCGGATTGTCCATGCGCGCACTTCCATCTCTCCGGCGGTAAAATATGTTTGCAGTCCAAGCAGTTTATAAGCCGCCTGAATGAGCCGGTCAAGCCCCGACTCGCGCAGGCCAAGCTCTTGCAAAAACAAGGCCTTGTCATCGCCATCCAGCTCGGCGATTTCCGCTTCGACTTTGGCGCTGATCGCCACCACCGCCGCGCCTTCTTTGGCGGCATATGCCGCAACCTGCTGCACAAACGGATTGCCCTGCGCGTTCGCCGCTTCCTGCTCGCTCACATTGGTGGCGTAAAGCACCGGTTTCATCGTCAACAGATGCAAATCGCGAATGAAGAGGCGGGCTTCATCGTCCAGCTTAACGCTTCTAGCGGGCTTGTCCGCAAGCAGCGCCGCTTGAATGCGTTCCAGGCAGGCGAGTTCGGCGGCGAATTTTTTCTCGCCGCTTTTCATATTTTTCCGGGTGCGGTCCATGCGCCGCTCCACCGTTTCCAGATCGGCCAATATCAGTTCGAGGTTGATCGTTTCAATGTCTCCAAGCGGATCCACTTTGCCGGAGACATGGGTAATATTTTCATCCTGAAAGCAGCGCACCACGTGCACAATCGCGTCAACTTCACGAATATGGGCGAGAAATTTGTTTCCCAGCCCTTCCCCTTTGCTGGCGCCTTTCACCAAACCGGCAATATCGACAAACTCGAACGCCGTGGGGACGATTCGCTGCGGATGGACGATCTCCGCCAATTTGTGCAGCCGTTCATCCGGCACTTCCACGACGCCGACGTTGGGGTCAATCGTGCAGAACGGATAGTTGGCCATTTCCGCACCGGCCTGGGTGATGGCGTTAAACAGCGTCGATTTGCCGACGTTGGGCAGCCCGACGATGCCTGCTTTTAAAGCCATAGCGTTGACAACTCCTTATGCTCATTGGCAAAATTCCTTTTTCATTATATATGGAAAAAGCAAAAAATCCTAGCCCGACGCTTTTCCGGGCCAGGAAACGCTCTTGCCGTCTCGCCGGCTATATCTGGTAAAAAGGCGCGGGCCGCCGTTCACTGTCATTCAGCTGCGCCCGCAAATTCACGGAGCGCGCTTCGCACTTCTTCCGCCGTCGCCATCCGCAAAATTTGTGCCGCCAATCGCTTCGCCCGCTCGCGGTTCGTTCGGCGGATCGCTTCTTTCACTTGCGGGATGGCGTTTGCGCTCATGCTCCATTCCTTGAGCCCCAAGCCGACCAACAGCGGAGCGGCAAGCGGATCGCCCGCCATCTCGCCGCACATGCTCGCCCGAATCCCGCTTCTTTCGGAAGCGCGGATAATAAGGTCGATCAGACGCAGCACGGCGGGATGAAAATAATCGCACAGCGGCGCCACTTTCTCGTTCATGCGATCAACCGCCAGCGTATACTGCACCAAATCGTTTGTGCCGATGCTGAAAAAGTCGGCCTCTTGCGCCAATTGTTCCGCGATGATGGCAGCCGCCGGAATTTCAATCATGACGCCCACTTCCAGATTGTCGTCAAACGGGACGCCGGCGGCGAACAATTCGCTTTTCGCCTGGGCGATGAGCCGTTTTGCCGCCTGGATCTGCTCGACATGCGAAACCATCGGCAGCATCAGCCGGATTTTGCCGAACGCGCTTGCCCGAAGCACCGCTTTTATTTGCGTTAACAACAGTTCGGTTTTTTCCAGGCCGATGCGCAGCGCCCGCCAGCCAAGAAATGGATTGGCTTCTTGCGGCAGGGCGAAATAGGTTAGGCGCTTGTCCCCGCCGATATCGAGCGTGCGAATGACGACCGGCCGGCCTTGCGCCAATTCGGCCGCTTGGCGATAAGCCTCGGCTTGTTCTTCTTCCGTGGGAAATTGCTCCCGATCCATATATAAATACTCTGTTCGAAACAATCCCACGCCTTGCGCGCCTTTTTCAATGCCGTCCGGCACCTCGTCAGGCTTGCCGATGTTGACGGCCAATTCGGCGACAAAACCGTCTTGCGTGACCGCAGGCAGTTCCCGCAATTGCTCCAGTTGTTTTGCGCGTTCCGCTTCTTTCGCCTGCCGTTTTTGATATCGCCGCAAAACCTCGTCATCGGGAGCGATGATCAACTCGCCCGCCGTCCCGTCCAAAATCAGCAAATCGCCTGGTTTCACCAAATCAAACAAAGCGGCGCCAAGCCCGACTGCGGCCGGAATGTTCCTTGCCCGCGCCAAAATGGCCGAGTGACTCGTTTTGCCCCCGGCGGCCATCGCCATTCCCAAAACAACGCCCGGGGGAAATTGGGCGGCGTCCGAAGGCGCAATATCGTGAGCAATCAGGATAGCCGGGCCGGCAAGCGACGACAAGCCGCCGGCGCTAACGCCGTTCAGCATGCCGATCAACTTTTGCGATACGTCTTTCACGTCGAGCGCCCGCTCCCGCAAATATTCGTCATCAATGGCGCGGAACATTTCGATGAGCGAGGCGGCCACTTTGCCGACAGCCGACTCTGCCGTAATTTTCTTTGTAGAGACAATCCGGCGAATTTCGCCGACAAACATCGGATCCGACAAAAACGCCAAATGCGCGGCAAATATGCCCGCCTGTTCGGGCCCTAGCTCTTTTTCCGTCATTTCCCGCAGGCGGTCCAGGTCATTCTCCGCAAGCATGACCGCTTCGTTCAGTTTGCGCAATTCGTTTTCCGGTTCGGCTGTCTCTACAACATTTGCCGCCAACGGCCAACCGCCGCTTTCCCAGACGTACGCCTTGCCGATCGCGATTCCCGGCGCCGCCGCGATTCCCTTGACCAACACTGTTCCCACCGCCTTTACAGTTGAAAGCCGTTTTCGATTATTTGCTTGATTTCCTGAACCGCCGCGAATTCGTCTTCACCCTCAGCGATAATGATGATCTCGTCTCCCGATTTCGTCGCCAAACCCATCAGCCCGATGATGCTTTTCGCATCCGCCTGTTTTGCGGCGTTCGTCAAGGTAATTCGGGAGGCGAATGTTTTCGCCTTATTGACGAGAATCGAGGCGGGCCGCGCATGCAAGCCTCCCTCGATCCTGATGACAGCAGTAGTTTGTTCCATTGGCTTCTCCTTCCGATGAACGGCCATCCCAGGAAGTTGTATCTTTAATCCAGGGATGGCGCGCGCCGTTGGTTTTCTTTATTTAAGCGTGACCGTCAACACCGGATCCTGGCCGGCGGCGACAGTGCCGCTGGCCGGCGAAATGGCCGCCACCCGGTCCATATTTGTAATCAGCATAGGTGAAATCAAGGAAGGTATTTCGCCCTTCAACAATTCCGGTTCAAATGCAAGCAACACATCGCCGGCCTTCACTCGTTCGCCTTCAACGACAAACGGCTGAAATCCCTTGCCTTTCAATTTAACCGACTCAATGCCGATATGCATTAAAATCTCAATGCCGTTTTCGGCCGTCAATCCGATCGCATGATTCGTATGAAACAATCTCGACACTACCGCATCCACCGGAGCAACAAGCCGGCTGTTTATCGGATCGATGGCAATGCCGTCGCCGGCCAGCTTTTGCGCGAACACGGGATCGGGCACTTGCGCAAGCGGCACAATTGTGCCGCTTAATGGCGCCAAAAGCCGGATCGTCCTGGCTTCCTGTTGATGGAATCCGAACAACTTTTTAAGCATACGGAACCTCCCGGAGCATGTCGGCTACATCAATTTTTGCATTTCATCGCGAAGCAGTTCGGACTCGGGGCCGAACACAATTTGCACATTGCCTTGACCTAACTTCATGATACCAGCCGCACCCAGTCGTTTCAATTCGGCTTCCTGGATCGCTTGCTCATCTTTCAGCGTCAGCCGCAAGCGGGTAATGCAGGCGTCGATATGCGTAACGTTTTCGGTACCGCCGATCGCCTTCAGGATCGAACCTGCCTTGTCAGCCAATTTTCCCGGTCCGGCTTGAGCGCTCATGCTTGCATCGCTTTCCGGCGCCAGATCTTCGCGGCCCGGCGTTTTCAGATTAAACATCCGAATAATGGCGCGGAATAACAAATAATAAACGATCGCGTAGACCAATCCGATTGGAATCATCAGCCACATATTGGTCGCCACGCCAGGGTTAAAGATAAAATAGTCGATGGCCCCGGCTGAGAAGTTAAATCCCAGTTTCACTCCGAGCGCCCAAGTCAGAGCAAGCGATACGCCGGTTAACAACGCATGCACCAAATAAAGCGCGGGAGCAAGGAACATGAACAAAAACTCAATCGGCTCCGTAACGCCGGTCAAGAAGGCGGTAAGCGCCGCGGAGATTAAAATACCGGCAGCGATCCTCTTTTGCTCTTTCTTTGCTTCGTGCAGCATGGCGAGGCAAGCCGCCGGCAGCGCAAACATCATGATCGGGAAAAATCCGGTCATAAACATGCCGGCCGTTTTATCTCCGGCCCAGAAGCGGGTCAGGTCGCCATGCACCACTTCTCCGGCGGCATTTGTAAAGTCCCCTACCTGGAACCAGGCAATGGCATTGATAATATGGTGCAATCCAAACGGGATGAGCAGGCGGTTTAAAGTACCATACACAAAAGCTCCCACGGAGCCTGCGCCAACGATCCAGTCGCCGGCGTCGCTGATTACGGTTTGCACAGGCGGCCAAATAACCCAGAAAATGAGCCCGACGAACACCATAAACAAAGCGGTTACGATTGGCACAAAACGTTTTCCGCCAAAGAACTGCAGCCAAGTCGGCAACTGAATGGTATGATATTTTTTGTACATCCATGCGGCGATCAAGCCGGCGATAATGCCGCCGAGCACCCCTGTATCAAGGGTCATACTCTCGGTGTTGCGGATCGCGAGCACCTTGATCAGGATTTCGTAGCCAACGACTCCCGCCAATCCGGCGGCGCCGGCCCCTTCTGTCAAGCCGATCGCAACGCCGATCGCAAACAATAGCGGCAAATTGCTGTAGATCGCGTCGCCGGCGGACAACAAAACTTTTGCAATGTAATCGTTCACAAAAGCGTTGTGGTAATCGATTGCTCCGAGCCGCAGCAAAATTCCCGCCGCGGGCAATACGGCAATCGGCAGCATCAAGGATTTGCCGACCCGCTGCAATGCGCCTAGCATATTCATGCTCATTCCTCCATTTTTTTGGATGATGGAAAATATATAAAAAGGCATGTCCGGTGAAGGGAATAGCAACCTATCCCGTTCCCGGCTCATGCCTGGTTGCCCAGTAACACGCCTGGCATTTTTATTTTGTTTGTGTGTTGAGCAATCTGTGTACATGCATCGTGATGTAACCGATCTCGCCGGCAGGAACCTTTATGTCAAGCGACTGCTCAATTCGTCCGGCGATTTTTTCCGCAAAGTCAAATTCATGCGGGAATTCATGCCTGATGCGCTCCAACAGCGGATTTTCAATCGTCTTGCCGCTATGCAACCTTTCCAGCGCATATTTCAGGTGCGTGACAAAGCGGATGCAGTCGCGGCTGCCCTGTGCAAGCTGCACATTCATTCCGTTGCGCACCATTTGCAGGATGTCGCGGATTAAATCGGCATGCCTCACCGCTTGGGATATCGGCGTTTGGCTGACCGAAGAATGGATGTGCAGTGCAAGAAATCCGACTTCGCTTGCGGGAATGTTGACGTTCAACCTGGTTTCGATCAACTGCGCCGCCAATTTGGACAATGCATATTCTTGCGGATACAGCGTTTCGATTTCATATAAAAACGGGTTAACGATCTCCATTCCGTTTTTCAATCGGTGGATAGCGAAGGCGATATGGTCGGGAAGCGCGATGTGAATGTGTTGGTTATATACCGGGGACAGATGTTTGGCAATCAGGCTGATAATCTCCTCTGACACCCCGATCGTGGCGTCTTCTACCTGGTTGAGCATCGTTTGGTACTGCTTGCGCGATGCTTCGTCTTCGAGCAAAAATGTTTTTTCAATCCTCGTATCGTTCGATATTAGAATGTTGCCCTTTTTCTCCGCAAACCCAAGCCCTTTTCCGATCAACACCATCTCATGGCCGTCGGACATTCGCTCAACCAACAGCACATTATTGTTAAACGGGCGCACTACTTTGTACTGATGTACCGCCAACATTTCGGCCGCCTTCACCTGCTTCCCATTACAGACCTCATACTAAAATGTAATTCATGAAGCCAAGCGTTAGAACCGAATTTTTGCGCGAAAATGCCTTCCTTCCGAATAAAAAATAAACTGGATTTAATTAGGAGATGAACAATAAAAGCCGGCTATAGATATCGACTTTTATTAGCTCATGCCTGAAAATCCAGTAACACGCTAATCCATATGCTATTAACAAGGATTATACCATTGTCGGAAAAATGCGTCAACATTCCTATGCTAATGTTGTTGTATATTTAAAGCATGCTGGTTAGCAATCTGGCTAAAGCCACCTAAAGCTTGCCGACGGACACTCGGTCGGTTTGCCGGCTTGCAGCCTTTTAAGCGTGTAATCTCGGCCGGTTTGCGACTTGCGGTCTTTAACGGTCGTAGTAGGTCAGATCTAAAGGTCATATAGTGAGCTTTCCGATCTAACGGACGTAACAGAGGCTATTTTGGGTTTTACGCCCGGTTTTTAAGTTTAACGGATGCAGGCGCGCTTATTTTAACATTTTGTGCGGTATTCGGGTAAAAACAAGACGAATAGCCGCTGTAGTGTCCGTTACAATTTTTGATCAACATTTTTTCGGCAAATAGCCTCTGCTGCGTCCGTTAGCGTTGGGCGGGAGGGTTGAGCGGGAAGGCGGTCCGCCCGTTTTTGCGGTGTGCAGTGATCGTCGTGCGGAGAGAGCCGGGCGGGAAGGCAGTGGGGTTGGACCCGACATATGGAAACTAGAGAGATCTTCTTCTGTCCCATAGCGGCATTATCCCAAAACACAGTTACACCATGACATTGTCACAGACGAATAACATGGCCCCGTGTTCATGTCACCCTCATATCCCCAATCGTTGAAAACTTGCATGTTTCCGGCAATTTCCCTACAATATTATCCACACAGTTATCCACAGTCTGTTAACAACGAATGCGTGTTCGCGGTATAAAGGGGAGCGGCAATTGTGAATTCTGTTGACAACTATGAACAACTGGCGTATGCGGAGCATATCCGCTGGATGCGGGAAGCGATTCGCGAGGCCAAAAAAGCGGAAGACGCCGGGGAAGTTCCCATCGGCGCCGTCGTTATCCACAATGGCGAGTTGATCGCATCCGGACGAAACGTAAGAGAAGCATCCAACGATCCTACCGGGCATGCCGAGATGCTTGCAATCCGGGAAGCAAGCGGCAAACTGCAAGCCTGGCGGCTTACCGGGTGCACGCTGTACGTAACCCTGGAGCCTTGCCCCATGTGCGCGGGAGCGATTCTGATGTCCCGCCTTGACCGCGTCGTCTTTGGCGCATACGATCCGAAGGCGGGGTGCGCGGGCACGTTCATGAATCTGCCGCTCGATCCGCGTTTCAACCACCGGGCGGAAGTCATCGGCGGCGTTCTGGAACAAGAGTGCGGGCGGCTTTTGTCCGATTTTTTCCGCAAGCTGCGCAAAGAAAAACAATAGCGTTATGCGCAATGGGAGCAAGAAGCCCTATAGCCGCCGCCAAAAATCGGCCATGACCAGCATGCCGTTATAAAAGTTATCCACATGTAAAAATTCATTGGGCGCATGCAGATTTTCGCCGGGCAGGCCAAAACCCATCGTCACGACGGGGCAGCCGAAAAGCCTGTGGAATGCTTCCATTATCGGGATACTGCCGCCGGCGCGGGTGAACACGGGCCGTACGTTATACACAGCGCGATATGCTTCCGCCCCCGCCTGCATGAACGGGTTATCCACGGCGGCGTAATACGGGCTTGCCGCCGTCAGCCTGACCGTTTTCACCCGAACATGCGCAGGGGTATGCTCGGCGATATGCCGCTCCAACAGCTCCTGAATTTGCTCCGGGTTCTGATCCGGCACAAGGCGGCAGGAAACTTTCGCCCACGCTTTTGCCGGCACAATCGATTTTAGGCCTTCATCCTGAGAACCGCCGCTGATCGCGTTTACTTCAAGCGTCGGCCTCGCCCATGTCCGCTCCAGAAACGAATACCCCGGCTCGCCAAAAAACGCCGGCACGCCCAGTTCATCTTTAAGTTTTTCTTCATCAAAGCCCAGCTTGCGTATCTGCTCGCGTTCCTCTTCCGCCAACAGCCGGACCTGATCGTAAAACCCGTTAACCGCCACCTTGCCTTCCGCGTCATGAAAAGTGGCAATCAGCCGCGCCAGTTCATGGATCGGGTTGGCGACGCCGCCGCCGAACTCGCCGGAATGCAAATCGTTTTTCGCGGCGGAAACTTCAATTTGCATGCCGCATATGCCCCGCAACCCGTAATGGATTGCCGGCAACCCTTGCTCGTAAAACGAAGTGTCGGACACAACCACCGCATCCGCTTGAAACCGCTCTTTCTCTTGCACAAGCAAAGGCTCCAAATGCGGGCTCGAAATCTCTTCTTCGCCTTCCAGACAAAATTTGATGTTGACCGGCAGCTTTCCTTCCGTCTGTAAAAAAGCCTCGACGGTCTTGATATGGATAAACAATTGCCCTTTGTCATCCGTCGCGCCTCGCGCGTACAGGTTCCCGCCCCTTATTTCCGGTTCAAAAGGCGGCGAGGCCCATTCCGCCAGCGGATCCGGCGGCTGCACGTCATAGTGGCCGTAAATGAGCACGGTCGGTTTGCCCTCCGCATGCAACCAATCGCCGTAAACAACGGGATTGCCTTCCGTTTCTAGCAGGGCAACATGTTCCAACCCGGCTTGGCGCAGCGAATCCGCCAGCCATTCGGCGGCGCGCCTCATGTCTTCCCTGTGCTTGCTATGCATGCTGATGCTCGGAATCCGCAAAAACGCAAACAGCTCCCGCATATAGCGTTCCTTGTTTTGCCGCAAATATTGCTCCGGCGTTCCCATCCAAATACCCCCGTTCGCTTCTCATGCCAAGTTTTTTATATTGCCATTATACCCCAAATTCAGCTTTCAGCCGCAGTCGTTTGCATTTGCTCCTGTTCCAGCGCAAAACCGAGTACGCCCAACAACATTAAAATCCCGCCGACGATCACATTTTGCGTCAAGCTCTCGCCGATTAACACGACCGCGCCCAAAACGCCCCAAAGCGTCGACGTCGCTGCGACAAGACCCGTCCTTGCCGCGCCGATATAACGCATCGCCATATAGAACAATGCCAACGACAACCCAAGCGAAGCAGCTCCGCTTGCCACAATGCCGGGAACCACGCGCCATGATACGGCAATGGGCTGTCCGAAACCGATCGCCAAAAGCGCCATCACAATTCCGGCAACGAGCGCTTTAAAACAAACAAGCGTCACTGCGGGAATATCTTCTCCCAATAGACGGCCGAAATTATTTTCCGTCGCCCAGCCCAAATAGCCGAGCGCGATTAACAGATTTCCGAGCGCATTGGCGGAAAACAGGCTGTCGCCCGTCCAGGACATCCACACCGCCCCGGCGATAATCGCTATGCTTCCGGCAATGGCCTTGGATGACAAGCGTTCTTTAAAGAACAAAAACGCCAGAAGCGCCGTAAATACGGCCTCGGTGTTAATTAAAAGCACCCCTTCGACGCCGGAAGTGAGCAGCAACCCGACAAAATAAAGACTGGGCCCCAATACGGAACCGGCCAATAGCCAGAATGCCATCGCGTAAGGGCGTTTAAAATGCAGCCCGCGAGCGCGCAATGCCCACGGCAACAGCGACAAACCGGCGGCCAAATACGTCCAGGCCCCGGCGGTGAGCGCCGGAACGTCCTCAACCAGCAGCCACTTGTTCAATACGGTAAAAAACCCGACCAGCGCGGCCGACGCCAGCGCGAACAAATAACCTATAAAGCGATGCCTGGTCAACGCGTTTCCTCCATGACTCAAACTATCGTTATTATTATCTCAAAAAAAAATTGCAATCCGCAGACTGCAATTTCCCAAGAAGCTTATATCGAGACGACAGGATTTGAACCTGCGACCTCTTGGTCCCGAACCAAGCGCTCTACCAAGCTGAGCCACGTCTCGTTATGGATGTCTCGCTGTATCGGCGCGTTTTAGCGCGACAAAAGGTATTATAGCACAGACACCAAGGGAAAGAAAAGTCCTTTGTCACAATTTCTTGCCGGGAAGAAATGGGGGCGCGGCACAAGCCAAAAAGAAACCGTTCAAGCCGGCAATCAACTGCCGGATTGCGGCGCGTTTTTGCCGTCGCATTGACAGCATAATCGCTTCAATTTACAATAGCTTTAAGTTGATAAACGTGACGGAGATTATGGAGATTCACATGATGCTTATCGTTATGCTAAGCAGCAATGTGATTTTTTTTGCACAAATCGATGGGTGGTGAAACGCTCCGTGCCGATTCAGGACCGCAAAGTGCTCCCTGCTGTGCGCCATATGAAGGACTTCGAGAAGCTGCTTGCTACTCCATACGAATACGTCGTGCTGCTCGACTGCCACATCAATATGTTAAGCGGCATTGTCCGCGAGGCAAAGGCAAACGGGAAAAAAATGCTGCTGCATGCCGACCTCATTCATGGCATCAGCAACGATGAATATGCGGCCGAATTCCTTTGCCAAACCATCCGGCCGGCCGGGCTGATCTCAACGCGCGCCAATATTATCGCAAAAACGAAACAGAACGGACTGATCGCCATTCAGCGCGTTTTTCTGCTTGACACGAATGCGCTGGAGAAGAGCTATGCCTTAATGGAGCGGACAAAGCCGGATTTTATCGAAGTGCTCCCCGGGCTGATGCCGCACATCATCGGCGAGGTCAGCGAGAAAACAAACATCCCCATCCTGGCCGGCGGTTTGATCCGCACCGTGCAGGAAGTTGAAAACGCGGTTTCCGCCGGGGCCGTCGCGGTCACAACTTCACGCAAAGACTTGTGGCAGTATTTCGCTTAAAATATTTTAACCGTTTGGAGGGGAAATTATCGTGGAGACCTATATTCTTTCGCTCGATCAGGGGACGACTAGTTCGCGCGCGATTTTATTCGACCGCGAAGGCCACATTGTGCGGGTGGCCCAGCAGGAATTTACGCAATATTTTCCGAAGCCCGGCTGGGTGGAGCATGACGCCAACGAAATCTGGCAGTCGATCGTAAACGTCATCTCCGAGCTTTTTCGCGACGCGTCCATCAAACCGGGGCAAATCGCGGCAATCGGCATCACCAACCAACGCGAAACGGCGGTCGTCTGGGATAAGCGTACGGGAATGCCGGTATACAACGCCATCGTCTGGCAGTCGCGGCAAACCGCGCAAATTTGCGATGACTTGAAAGCGCAAGGATACGATGCGCAGTTCCGGGAGAAAACCGGGCTATTGATTGACGCGTACTTTTCCGGCACGAAAATCAAATGGATTCTCGATCATGTGGACGGCGCCAGAGAAAAGGCGGAAAAAGGCGACTTGTTGTTCGGTACGATCGACACATGGCTGATCTGGAAATTGACCGGCGGACAGGCGCATGTCACCGATTATTCCAACGCCTCGCGCACGCTCCTTTACAATATTCACGAACTGGATTGGGATGATACCTTGCTGGGCATACTCGGCATTCCGCGCAAGATGCTGCCGGAAGTGCGGCCCTCTTCGGAAGTTTACGGGTACGCTGTGATCCCGGAACTTGCCGGCGCAGCGATCCCGATCGCCGGCGCGGCGGGAGACCAGCAGGCGGCTTTGTTCGGGCACGCCTGTTTTACTTCCGGCGCGGTTAAAAACACCTACGGGACCGGCTGTTTCATGCTGATGAATACGGGCGGCAAAGCGATTCCGTCGAAACACGGCTTGCTCACAACCATCGCCTGGGGGTTCGGCGGCAAAGTCGATTATGCGCTGGAAGGCAGTGTGTTTGTCGCCGGTTCCGGCGTGCAATGGCTGCGCGACAGTCTGCAGATGATCCAAACGGCGGGCGAAAGCGAGGCTTATGCGACCGGCATCGCTTCCAATGACGGCGTTTATGTCGTTCCCGCATTCGTCGGCCTGGGCACGCCATATTGGGACAGCGAGGCGCGCGGAGCGATTTTCGGGCTGACGCGCGGCTCAACGAAAGCGCACATCATCCGCGCCACTTTGGAGGCCATTGCCTACCAAACCAAAGACGTTCTCTCCGCCATGCAGGAAGACGCGGGGTTCGCCCTGAAATCGCTGCGGGTTGACGGCGGCGCGGTCCAAAACAAATTTTTGCTGCAATTCCAGAGCGACATTTTGCAAGTGCCGGTGGAATTGCCCGTGATCAGCGAAACAACCGCTCTGGGTGCGGCATTCCTGGCCGGGCTGGCTGTCGGATATTGGCGCGATCAGCAAGAAGTTGCAAATTTGAGCAAGTCCGCGCAAACATACAAACATGCGATGGCCAGCAACGAGGCGGAACGGCTGTACAGCGGTTGGAAGAAAGCCGTCAAGGCCGCGATCGCGTTCAAATAACGGTTGGATTATGGCTGGCGTTTATGGTATATTAGAGTTAAGTTTATAAGACGGTCGGAGATTTGGAGACACCGCAATGCTTCCAGCGTTTTTTCGCGGAGGCGTCTGCGGCGTCTTTTTTTATCCGCATATAATATTTGGAGGCGATCTACATGAGCGACCATCTGACCACCAACGGCAGAAACGCCATTTTGGACGGACTGGCAAATTCTTCATTCGACGTGCTGGTAATCGGCGGAGGCATAACCGGAGCGGGAATCGCGCTGGATGCGCAAAGCCGGGGCCTGCGCGTCGCGCTGGTCGAAATGCAGGATTTTGCCGCGGGCACTTCCAGCCGGTCGACCAAGCTGGTCCACGGCGGTTTGCGCTATTTAAAGCAGTTTGCCGTGAAAATGGTCGCGGAAGTCGGCAAAGAGCGGACGATCGTATACGAAAACGGACCGCATGTCACCACTCCGGAATGGATATTGCTGCCGATTTTCGCGGGCGGAACCTTCGGCAAACGGTCCACGTCCTTCGGCCTTTGGGTGTATGATTTTCTGGCGGGCGTTAAAAAAAACGAGCGGCGGAAAATGCTTGACCGCGACGCAACAATCGCCAAAGAGCCGCTGTTGAAAAAGGACGGATTGTTAGGCGGCGGCATTTATGTCGAATACCGGACGGATGACGCCCGACTCACCCTGGAAGTTTTGAAAAAAGCCGTGTCACTCGGCGCAAAGGCCGCCAATTATGTCAAGGTCGACAAATTCCTGTATAAGCACCAAAAAATCGCCGGCGCCATCGTAACCGACCAATTGACGGGGAAAACGGCCGAAATACACGCCGCCAAAATTGTCAATGCCGCCGGTCCGTGGGTTGACGAATTGCGGCAAATGGACGGTTCCAAAACGGGAAAAACATTGCATATAACCAAAGGGGTTCACCTTGTTTTCGACGGTAAAAGGTTCCCGCTCAGCCAGGCTGTTTACTTTGACGTGGCCGACGGCAGGATGGTGTTCGCCATCCCCCGCGGCGGCAAAACGTATGTCGGCACGACCGATACAAATTACGCCAAAGATAAAGTCCATCCCAAAATGACCGCGGAAGACCGCGATTACTTGCTTACGGCCGTCAACGCGATGTTTCCGGAAGTGCGGCTTACGGCAAACGACGTCGAATCAAGTTGGGTCGGCTTGCGTCCGCTCATACATGAAGAAGGCAAAGACCCGTCGGAAATTTCCCGCAAGGACGAAGTATTCATCGCGCCATCGGGGCTTATCTCCATCGCCGGCGGCAAATTGACCGGATACCGCAAAATGGCGGAAAAAGTAGTGGATATCATCGCCAAGCAATTGCAGCGGGAGACAGGGAAACAGACAGTTCCGTGCCTGACGCGGACGCTTGCGATATCAGGCGGCGACGTCGGCGGATCGGCCGGATTCGGAGAATTTGTCCGCAAAAATGCGGAATGGGGCGCCAAACTGGGGCTTCCCAAAGAAGCGGCGGAAAGATTGGCAAAATGGTACGGCGCAAATGTCACTAACGTTTTCGAGCGTATTCCGCGATATGAAAACGAAGGCAAAAAGACCGGGCTGCCGCTGGATATTTGGCTGATGCTTAGTTACGCCGTCGAAGCGGAAATGGCGGCAACCCCGGCCGATTTTCTGATTCGCCGTACGGGATGGCTTTTCTTCAACCGGCCCTGGGTTCAGGAATGGAAAGAGCCGGTCATTGCGGCAATGGCTACAATGGCGGGTTGGCCGGAGGCAACCAGGCAAAAATTCACGGAACAATTTGCGCAATTGTTCGCCGATGCCGTGACGCCCGAGAAAAACGAATAAGGCCGGATAAGCCGGCCTTTTTCATTCTTAAACACCTGAGTAAGCCATAAAACCGCCGTCAACGGGAATAATGATCCCTGTAACAAATCCCGACATGTTTTCATCGGCCAGCCAAATCAAGACGCCGAGCAAATCTTCCGGCGTTCCGAACCTGCGCATCGGCGTGTGCGCGATGATTTTATGGGATCGGTCGGTCAAGGAGCCGTCTTCGTTCAGAAGCAGTTTCCGGTTTTGTTCCGTCAGGAAAAACCCGGGGGCAATCGCGTTGACGCGGATGCCCGCGTCAGCCATATGAACGGCAAGCCATTGCGTGAAATTGTCAATACCCGCTTTTGCCGCGCTGTACGCAGGCACTTTCGTCATCGGCGACGGAGCGCTCATCGACGACATGTTGATCACAATGGCGCCTTTTCGATTGATCATCCGCTTGGCAAACACCTGGGTCGGGAGCAACGTACCCAGAATATTCAAGTTGAAAACATAGCCGAATCCTTCTTCGGTCAAATCGAAGAAAGTTTGGACCGCTTCATTGTCCAGATCTTCCAGGCGAAATGTTTCGTTGGTCGTAACCCCTTTGGGATGATTGCCCCCCGCTCCGTTAATCAGGATGTCGCAGGCTCCATACGTTTCATGGACGACCTGTTCCGCCCGCTTTACGCTTGCAACATCCAACACATTGCAGGCAACGGCGATCGCGTCACCGCCTGAACGGCGTATTTCGTCGGCCACTTTTTCTCCTTTTTCCGCCGTCCTGTTGAGGATTGCCACTTTCACGCCTTGTCTGCCCAGTTCCCTGGCCATGGCTCCGCACAAAACTCCGCCGCCGCCTGTCACCACCGCTACTTTTCCTTTTAAGTTTTCGTTAATCGGCAGCATGGGCAGCCTCCTTTTTCGCCCTTTCCAGAGCGTCCCAGATTCCCCAAATATACATGATGCCAAGCGCCCGGTCATACAAGCCGTATCCGGGCCTGCACACTTCGTCAAAAATGTGTCTTCCGTGATCCGGCCGGGCATACCCGGTAAATCCCGCATCATGGTAGGCCTTGACAACGCCGTAAATATCAATGGAACCGTCTTGCGTTCGATGGGAAGTTTCGATGAAATCGCCATTGTCTTCAATTCTTACGTTGCGGATATGGGCGAACGGGATACGATCCGCAAATTCGCGAACCATTTCCACAACGTTATTATCGGGGTTTGCTCCCAGCGAGCCGCTGCAGAGCGTAATGCCGTTGTAAGGGTTGTCCACCAGCTTCAGAAAGCGGCGTATATTTTCCCGGTTGGTTATGATTCTGGGCAGGCCAAAAATCGACCATGGCGGGTCGTCCGGATGAATGGCCATTTTGATGTGATTGGTCTCGGCCACCGGAATGATTTGTTCCAGAAAATACTGCAAATTGTTCCACAAGTCTTCTTCCGTCACAGAACGATAAGCGGCAAACAGTCCGGCCAAATCCTTTAACCGCTCGGGTTCCCAACCCGGCAGCGTAAATTCCGGGTTTCCCGCTATTTTGTTCACCAATTCCAGCGGATCGATGTTGTCGATTTTGCTTTTTTCAAAAAAGAGGGCCGTCGAGCCGTCTTCCAGTTGTTTATATAATTCCGTGCGCGTCCAGTCGAAGACAGGCATGAAGTTGTAGCAAATCACCTTGACGCCGACCTTGGCCAATTTTTCGATCGTTCGTTTGTAATTTTCGATATACCGGTTTCGCGTCGGAAGTCCCAGTTTGATGTCTTCATGAACGTTGACGCTTTCCACGACATCTATATTCAGCCCATATTGATCGGCTTGCTGTTTGACTTCCATGATTTTTTCCATCGGCCATTCTTCCCCTGCCGGAACGTCATGCAAAGCCCAAACAACGCCTTCCACGCCGGGGATTTGCTTAATGTGGCGAAGCGGAATCCGGTCAAGTTTTTCGCCGTACCACCTGAATACCATCCGCATCGTGTTTCCTCCTGTAATATTGAAGTGCGCTGTAAAATACCACTTTATAATAAACCTTCATTGCGTCGAAAGCCAGAGTCTTTTCAACGTTGTTACGGTTGTCCAAAGCGTCTAATCGGGCAAAACGGTAACATAAACGGACTCAATCCGGATTCCCGCTTCCCGCTTGTCGGGCTGAATCGCCGTTCCAAGTCTGATTTCGTCATCGGGATTGATGACCAGTTTGGAGCGGTTTTGCACGCCCAGCGGAAACGCTCTGGCCGTCCTTAGAACGTTGCCGTTTTGGTCAATGATCGCAACATCCGCTTCCAGTCTGGTAAAACGAAGATCCGTGCCGTTGCGCAAATGTTGATAATGGTACATGGTTTTGCCGATCGTTTCTTTTCCCTGATCCAGATAATTCAGGTAAATGTACAATTCCGGCGAAAAGATTTGAAATTCATTTTTCCTGGGAATGCCGGCAACTTCGGGAAAACCATATTTTACAGCGGTCCGCAACCGTTGCAAATACCAGCTGTTTGTCTTGCCGTCCGGATTGACTCTGATGTAATTGTCGTCATTGCCGTCCGGATAGATCGTTTTTTCCGTGCAACCCGACAAGATCATTACAATGACAAGCAATGCCGCCAGCCATTTTCGCATTTTATCATCCGGCCTTCCTCATAATTGAAAAAAGCCCCCGCTTAACAAAGGAGGCTCCACCGTTCATATTAAAATTGCGCGTTGTCGCATGAAACGACGGACAGTTGTACGCCGACTCCCACAGTCAAGCATATTGTAGCAAAAGGCATAAAGAGGTTCAAGCAGAGGGGCGCGTGTTCGATATTGATGAAACGCTGAGTCGAATCTCACTAAACTAACCGCACCTACATCAGAACACGCCATTCTCATTAAGAGAATTCTCAGGTATGGGCTGGCCCACATCCCAAAGTTCGGAAATAAGGTCGTTATGGAAGCGGAAAATATGGACCACAACTACCCCGATGTCATCTTGCTTTTGCTTCACATGGGAGTGAACCGCGACCTTCGATGACACGTTTTACCTCAAGGGTTTTATGAGGATTCCCGGCGGCGTTCTCTTCCATTGCCAGCATAAGAGAATTCGCATCTCCACGGAAGTAAGGATTATGATGGCGGAAATTCGGGCCAATATACCTACGGTATGCTTCACGCACTTCCCCCGACGCAACCAGTTGCAAAAACGACACCGCTTTCTCTTTTAAAGTATTTCCCATCGCAAACCAGCCTTTCTCTTTATGAGGGTTGCCTTTTTCATATAATAAACTATTCTGCCCATTTGCTAATGCCGGCTAAAGCCGCCTAAAATTTGCCCGCTAAAACTCGGCCGGTTTGCCGACTTGCGGTCTTTAACGTTCGTGGTAGGTCAGATCTAAAGGTCATATAGTGAGCTTTCCGATCTAAACATTCCTGTTAGTCCTAAGAAACGGACTTGGACAAAAACAGGAGCGCCTCGTATGATGGAGATGTAACGGGTCTCGGCCCTAATAATCCATCAGGAGGCGCTTAACATGAAGTTTACTCTAAAAAACATGACAAATCAACGGATTGAACGAATTACCATGAAGCATGCCGTAGTGGGAATTGATATCGCCAAAGATGAGCATGCTGCCCAAGTCACCGATTTTCGCGGACGCACGCTCACGTCCCGC
>DASVDB010000079.1 GCA_036381315.1 Bacilli bacterium
ATAAGAGGTAAGGGATGTAATAGAGCTATATATCGGGTACCCCACACTGTCAAATGTATATTTGTAGGAAACGGATACGTTTCTCCAAGTAGCCAGACCCGTCATACCCCATCCGGAAAACGGCGCCCACCAATTAATCACGTAAGAGCCCTCGTATATGCTGCTAGCTGCGGTTGATAGAGTCGACGTTCCGTTTACAGAAGGTGACAAAAGGTTTTGCGATATTGACATGGAGGTGTCAGGAGCAACATTTCCCGACGCCAATACTTTTTTCATTTCCCTAAAGAACTGTTCAAGTTCGCTTGTGTTTTTAAACTTCAAAAACTCTTTGGATTTTAGGGTTTCAATTCACTATTATCAGAGAGCAATAATTCTATACCGTATTTATTGGCTAGAGCCTGCACTTCTTGGCTGGTTACCCCCTTTTCATTCGAAGTAGGGGTGTTACTTGAGGCAAATGCAGGGATGGCTAAAATGAAAAGCATGAATAAAGATAGTAATGCAATAAATCCTTTTTTCATCAACTTCACTCCTCTTATTATTTAAATTGCAATTCTGACTATACCAAACCTGTAATATAAAGTATATATAAGTTATAAAATATATATTTAAGAATTATATTCTATATGTGCTACATATCGACACATAAAAGCCTATTTTGGTATACTACTTTTATGAGGGAAAGGGTGATTATCATTAAACTCAATAAAGGTGTTTTGTTATTAAGTATGCTGGCCCCGATTATATCCATATTCCTTATGGGATATAGAAAAATTAATGAAATCACGCACTTGTTGGGCTTTCCAATTTCATTCCTATATTTTAGGGGGGGATCTCTCCCCAAACATAAATACCAGTTATTCACCTGGGACAATCTTCTTCAAACGTCATATAGGCTTGACCTTTATATCTTTGACGTTTTAATTATGTATTTTATTTTTATGGGTGTTCGTAAAACATTTAAGTATTTTGCTGACAAAGCAAAGAGCTGAATAGCTTGGTTAAATTATCAGTATAAAAAAAAGACAGTGCCGCCGAGGCTTCCATAACGGGCACTGTCTTTTTTTAAATATGGCAAAGATCTCAAAGATTGAAGATTTCCGCCCCTTGCGTCGAAACGTAACCACTTTGGATGCTTAACCGCATCGGGAAGCGTGAATTCCGCTTCGGACTTTGTTTGATCAAGTTTGTGCAAAATAGTATTTAATGCTACAAGATATTTCATTCTTTCCGGGTTTGTCTGCCATAAATGATGGTTCTCCGGTTTTGCCAAAAATGCATACACTTGCGGGTCGCCAAATTCTTTGCGATGTTCCGTCTGCGTCTTTGCAACGATCCGTTTGTATGCCTCTTCGTTTATTTCGCCTTTCTGCACAAGCTTTATCCATTTTGCCGAAACTTGTTCCCAGCCTCGCAATTCCCGGCGAAGCAATCGATATGTTCCTGTAGGGGCGAAAGAAACTATGGCGAGTTCTTTAGCCCGTTTTTCTTCAAAAGCTCGCATTTCTTGCAGCCACTCTCGGCTTTCAAGGTCGGAAAAATATTTTTCTTCGATTTCCAATTGTTCGTTTTTAAGTTTCAATGCTTCTTTCATGAGATTATCATTCCATGACTCCCACGAAAGTAACTGTTCAATGGCCTGTTGAAACATATCCCGATCCCACGTGCGCACAAATTCGCGTGCTTTCTTTGGAAGCCATTTAATATGCTGTTGTGTGTCGGTAAAAAGCGGTATGAGTGGTTTCAAGCCCCACGCTTCCAGTCGATTCATGATCTCCGGAAGCGGGTTTTGCTGCTTCTGCTTTTCCCATTTCGCTTTTTCATTCACCCATAGTGGGTTTCCTTGTTCCTTTATATGAACATCGGAAAATAGAATCGTAGGTTGATGTCTCAACATAAAAAAATCCGATATGTCACTATCGGATTTGCGAAACGGAAGCTTGCCGGTTAATGTCTGACAATTATGGTTGTTTTTATTTCCGCTCAATACGCCCCGCGAATATATGCATGCACTTCTTCCCGATAGAACTTCTTTAGACGCTCTTGTTCGTCGCGCGTAAAAGAAGGTACATTTGCCGCCTGCAAGTTGTCTTCAACCTGGCGGACGTTACGGAACCCGGGGATGACGCAGCTGATATCTTCGCAATCGAGTATCCAGCGGAGCGCCGCCCGCGCCATGTTGCCCCGTCCTTCGGCGATCCAGCGCAGTTTGTCGGCCAACTCCACGCCTTTTTGCAAGCCTAATCCGGCGAATGTCTCGCCGATGTTGAACTGTTCGCCGTTTTGATTGAAATTGCGATGATCGTCTGCGGCAAACTTTGATTCCTTCGTGAATTTACCGGTCAGAAGCCCGCTCGCGAGCGGCAAACGGACCAGAATGCCGACGCCTTTTGCTTTTGCCAGCGGGAAAAGTTCCTCCATCGGCTTTTGCCGGAAAATGTTGAATATCACCTGCAAAGCGCGAACATTGGACTGCGTCAAGCAAAACAGCCCTTCCTCCACCGTCTCCACGCTTACGCCGTAATGCCGGACTTTCCCTTCTTCCATCAGCTTGTCGAGCACCTCAAAGACGCTGCCGTCCTGCAAAACCTTTAATGGCGGGCAATGAATCTGGTACAGATCAATCGCTTCCCGATTCAGCCGTTTAATGCTTGCTTCACAATATGCGCGCACACGTTCCATTGAATAGTTTGCAGGGTCATGGACGTCGCCGGCCCGGCAAAACTTCGTGGCGATATAAATGCGGTCTTCCATGCCCTTCGTCGCCTTTGCCAACAATTGCTCACTGCGCCCGTCGCCATATACATCCGCCGTATCAAAGAAATTGACGCCCGCGTCGATGGCCTTTTGCAGCGCCCGCAGCGACTCGCCGTCATCCACCTTGCCCCACGATCCGCCAATCGTCCATGTGCCAAAACTGATTTCGCTAACCATAAGTCCGGTTGAGCCTAAAGCACGAAGCTTCATACCAGCACGTCCTTTCCTATTATTCTGCTTCTATTTTATCGTGTAGTGGTTCATATTTCCAATTGGCAGCTAAAAGCCGGCTCTCTCGCGGACCAACCAAAGTCCTATATCCGCATTTTTGCCGTTATAGAGGCTGGTTCCACTCGCATGAGGCGCTATATCCGCATTTTTGCCGTTATAGAGGCTAGTTCCGCTCACAAGGGGAACGCGTCCGAAACAGTCTTTATGGTCAACGTGCCGGAGCTCGGCCGGTTTGCCGAGTTTCAGCTTTTAACGGTTGCAGAGGAGCTTATTTTGCGCAAATTGCCCACTTTTCTATCCTAACGGTCGTAGGAGAGCTTATTCTTGCATTTTTCCTGAAATTCGGGCATTGAAACGACAAATAGCGTCCACTGCGACCGTTACAATTTCAAATCAGCCTTTTTTCGGCAAATAGCCTCTGCTGCGATCGTTAGCGGTGTGCAGGGAGGGCGATCACCCCGTAATAGCGTTGTGCTATAAAGGGTTAACGTTTACAATGTGCAGGTGCCGGGGATTGGCTGACATAAGCTGTTTGGTTAGGCCCCGCGCGTGGAACTCGGCGCACCGGCGCATGGAACTTGGCGCCCCAAGCATAGAACCAGGCGCATGAAAGCTAAAAAGGCATGCACATAGGCGAACCATATGCATGCCCGATTGAAACCTGATTAGCGACGCAAACCGGCGTCGGTTATTTCGGCGCGGCCACGCCCATCCTGCTCCAATCCTCGCGGGTCGGGCCGTATACCCCCGGGACCTCAAGCCCCGCCTGGCGCATTAAGACCGTCATTTGGCCGCGGTGATGAATGATATGCTTGATCATCAGTGACAGCATGGCGGCTCTCGTCATGTCGCGCCCGAATACGTTTTGCGTTTCCGTCAAGCTCTCATCGGTCCATTGCCGCTTGACCGCTTCGGCTGCGGCGGCGCTGACTTGCCGATGCGTTTCGGCGATTTGCCGGGCTGTCGCCGGAACAACGTCCTCGCCTTCCACCTTGGCAACCGTTAAGCCAAAATGGTCCAGCATCCCCGGAATGCTCGTGACAACATGCCATGCCAGCCTGCCTAACGTGCGGCCCTCCGGCGTTACTTGCTGCTTGAGCGACGCATCCGTCAGTGCGTCCAGCACTTTTTGCGTTGAAGCCGATTCATGGCTCCATTCCGCGTTAAATTCCGCAATTGATGCAAACATAATGCCAATCCCCATCCTTCATGAAAGTTGCTTACCTTTGTTCATTATAGAACATGCGTTCGATCATTGCAATTTGCCGATTAATAATTTCGCACCTTCAATTCGGCCAGGCTCTTGAAAACATATCCCTGTCTTCTGGCATCGTCGATGATCCTCCCCAACGCTTCCGCGTTATCCCTGGATACGGAATGCAGCAGAATAACCGCCCCGGGGTGAAGCTGCGACATAACCTGGCTGTAAGCATACGCCGCACCACGCTGGCTGTTTGTTTCCCAATCCTTATAGGCGATCGACCAGAACACGTTTATATAGCCGAGCTTGCGGCATACGGCAAGCATCGGACCGCTAAAAACGCCGCGCGGCGGGCGCATATAGCGCATATCAAGCGGGCCGGTTATTTCGGCGACCTTCTCTTCAACCTTCGCCAACTCCTTCCTGATGCCCTCCGCGGAAAGCCGCGACATATCAGGGTGGCTCCAGGAATGGTTGCCGATCACGTGGCCTTCGGCAGCCATTCGTTTAATCAGATCCGGTCGATCTTTCACATAATGCCCGGTTACGAAAAAAGCGGCCGGCACTTTTTTTTCCCGCAATGTATCCAGTATGGGAATCGTATACCCGTTTTCGTAGCCGTTGTCAAAGGTCAGATACAATTCTTTTTGCGAAGTGTCGCCTAAAAAGACCGCTTCATTCCGCTGCAATATTTCTTTAAAACCTTCCTGGTCAATGGAGGGAAGTTCGCCGTTTTTGCTCTTTTTAAAGCCAAAATTATAGGGAGTAATACCGGAGGCCGCCGCAGGCGGAATAAAGAACAAACAGCCCAGCAAGAAGCAAACAGTCAAGACCAGAACGGAACGTTTCACTTTCTTTCCACTCCTTGCGCTTTTCTTTTGCAATTTTTTTCTCACCAGGCTAATATCCCACGCGTTTTGTTCCACTATCAGCAATTCCGGCTGGAAAACTTTGCGGGTCTAAGGGGAAACCCGATTGCGCGGGAATCTGCGGGTCCAGTCAAACATCAGCACATTTATACCGTGCACCACCGTATAGACACAGAATGAGTACAGCAAATTCCAGCGAATATATTGAAATACGGCAAACTTGACCGAAACGAATTCCAGCACGGCTGTTATCCCCGCGGCGATCAGAATGAAAATCAACCGCCAAAGCCCCGTCGGCCGCCATTTCCCATAAAAATGCAGAATGATCAGGATCGTCAGCGGAAAGGTGGCCATATACAACAAATAATCCGTGATTTCTCCCTTCGGGGAGTCGTTCATATCGTAAAAATTGTGGAGCCCCCCTCCAAACAAACTATCGGTAAAAAGTCCCAGCAAAACATTCAAAAAAACAATAAACCACATTTGCGATTTGTTCATGCGACGCGGCAGCAACTTCCAGATAAAAAGCACCAGCAGGGTTGCAATCGTAACAAACCATTCATTGCCATCCCACCGTTCGGGCAAAGCGATCAACATAAATAGCCCTCTTTTCGCAAGATCCGCCGATATGCGGCCATTACCCCCCAAGCAAGCGCGATGACAAGCACCCACTTCACGAAGGAATAATAAAGATTCCAGGATACGAATTGCATAAGCTTAGCTTCATTCGACCACCAATCGGCCAAACTGAGCGCAATCGCCCATAACAGGGCAAATGCCAGTTTGCCCGCCGCGTTCAAAAAATCGGTGCGATACAAATAAAGCAACCAAAGAATGACGCACGGAAAAAGCAAAATTAGCAAGGAAGACAGGGCAATAAAATTGCCCGGGTGATGCGTTACTTTGAGCATTTCGGCATTCAAAACAAAAAAAGTCCGCAGCATAAGCAGCAACGCGCCCAAAAAGAACCAGCAAACCGCAACCTCCAGCGTGTGGAATCGTTTCTTGAACAAACGGAAACTGACCAATGCCGCAATCACCGACGCCGCAGACAGTCCAAGACCCATCGCTTCATTCCCTCCATCGGGATTATTTTCTGTTTTGACATTGCGAAATATTCCGCCGCGCCATTCTGCATAATTATGCAAAGAAGCGAATACGGACAAGATTTAGATAACGCTTTCAATTACATTATCTATTTTCGGTATAATCTATATCTTGAATTTGTATTGTTAATATCAAAAAAACATAATATGATACGTATTACAAAGCAATACTCGTAAGATTCTCTTACAACCAGATGGGCAAATGAATAAATATTAGAAAGGCGGTATATGCAATGGCTAATGACTTAGCTGCGGCAAAAAAGTACGTGGATGACGTTTTTGAGACCGTGCAAAAACGCAATCCCAACGAACCTGAGTTTCACCAAGCGGTGAAAGAAATCGTTTATTCCCTGGTGCCGGTATTCGCCAAACATCC
This sequence comes from Bacilli bacterium, assembly GCA_036381315.1. Lineage (NCBI taxonomy): Bacteria > Bacillati > Bacillota > Bacilli > Bacilli bacterium. The sequence continues at coordinate 6,541 of DASVDB010000079.1, forward strand.
GAAATACATCAAGGCCGGTATTCTGGAAAGACTGGTGGAGCCGGAAAGACAAATCATGTTCCGCGTTCCCTGGGTGGATGATCAAGGCAATGTGCAGGTAAACCGCGGTTACCGGATTCAGTTCAACAGCGCAATCGGACCTTACAAAGGCGGTCTGCGTTTCCATCCGTCCGTGAACGCCAGCATCATCAAATTCCTGGGCTTTGAGCAAATTTTGAAAAACTCGCTGACCGGCCAGCCGATCGGCGGCGGCAAAGGCGGTTCCGACTTTGATCCGAAAGGCAAATCGGACGCTGAAGTAATGAGATTCGCGCAAAGCTTCATGACGGAACTTTACAGACATATCGGACCGGACACTGACGTGCCGGCCGGGGATATCGGAGTAGGCGGAAGAGAAATCGGCTTCTTGTTCGGACAATACAAACGTCTTCGCAATGCCAACGAAGCCGGCGTGCTGACAGGAAAAGGCCTTACCTACGGCGGCAGCTTGACAAGAACGGAAGCAACCGGTTACGGCTGCGTGTACTTTGTTTCGGAAATGCTGAAATCCAAAGGCTTAAGCTTCAACGGCAGCACGGTCGTCGTTTCCGGTTCCGGCAACGTTTCGATCTATGCAATGGAAAAGGCGCAAGCGCTGGGTGCCAAGGTTGTCGCTTGCAGCGACTCCAACGGATATGTCTATGACAAGAACGGAATCGACGTCGCTACCGTTAAGAGACTGAAAGAAGTGGAACGCAAACGGATCAAGGAATATGTAAACGACCATCCGAGTGCGGAATACCATGAAGGCTGCTCCGGCATCTGGAACATCCCTTGCGATATTGCGCTTCCTTGTGCAACACAAAACGAAATCAGCGAAGAATCCGCCAAAATCCTGATCAAGAACGGTGTAAAGGCAATCGGCGAAGGCGCCAACATGCCGTCCACGCTGGAAGCTATCGATCAATTCCTGAACAACAACGTCCTGTTCGGACCGGCAAAAGCGGCCAACGCCGGCGGTGTAGCCGTATCCGCTCTGGAAATGGCGCAAAACAGCCAACGTACGCCTTGGACATTTGAAGAAGTGGACGCCAAACTGCACGCTATCATGAAAAACATCTATGAAAACAGCGTGAAGGCTGCCGAAGAGTATGGATATCCCGGCAACCTGGTGGTCGGATCCAACATCGCTGGCTTCCTGAAAGTCGCTGAAGCGATGTACGCTCAAGGCATCGTCTGATTTCGGAAAACAAAAGGCAAAAAAAAGAACCGAGGGTTGCGAAACCTTCGGTTCTTTTTTACGTTATCCGCGATAAGAACAACTATTCCGTTATTATTCCGTAATTTGCGAAAACACAGGTGAAAATTGTTTTAAAAAGTCGTAAAAGAGCTTCTCCGTCGGCGGCAGCTCGCGGTTGACGGGCGTAATAACGCCGACATCCCTTGTCACGCTTGGCTCGCTGATCGGAACTTTAACCACGGCGCGGGACAGATGTTCCGTGAGCGCGATTTCCGGCAGCAATGTGATCGCAAGCCCTGCCGCCACAAGGCCTTTAATCGCATCCAGATCGTCGCCTTCAAACGTTACCTTGGGCTGAAATCCCAAATTCTTGCACGCCTGAACAACAATTTCCCGCAAAACAAACCCTTCCGGGAACAGGACAAACGAATCGTCGCGCAGTTCGTCCAACTTGACCGAACTTCTGCCGGCCAGCGGATGATTGGATGGCAGCAGCGCGAAGATCTTCTCCCGAAACAGAATCTCTCCTTTAATTTGCTTTTCGTCCTGCGGCACCGGTCCCATAATGGCAAAATTCATATCGCCTTTGGCAACCCAATCGATTAATTCCCGGTAAGAGCCGTGCTGCAGCACAAAATTAACGCGCGGATGCTGCTCCCGAAACGCCGAGATTACCGTAGGAACCATATAAGCGGCCAAACTGCTCGGGAAACCGATCCGCACGGTGCCTTGCTCGGGATCGAGGAATTCCTCAATTTCTTGCTGCGCCTTCTCGATTACTTTCATTACTTGCTGCATATGCCCCAGAAAAATGCGGCCGATATCGGTCAGCCTCACTTTTCGTCCTTCATGTATAAACAAATTGACGCCAAGCTCCGATTCCAGCTTGAAAATTTGCCTGCTGACCGCCGATTGCGCGACGTGCAAAACATAGGAGGCTTCCGTCACATGCTCCAGCTTGGCCACCTCAATAAAGTACTGAATTTGTCTCAGTTCCATTCGGTATCACCACTTTTAACGGTTCTTATCGTTTATTGGCATCAATGGCCTCATTTGCCTTCGCCTCAAATTATAATCCAAACGAAGCAAAATGGATACTCAGTATTGCGCAAATGTCTTCTGTGCCATGCACTGCGCTAAGGTCTGCGGCATATCATGCAGTACAACAGCCCGATTTTTCAAGGAGTGATGCAACTTGATGCCCAATCCCTACACATATCATTACGGCATGAACGCCGGAGCGGATGCAAACCTTGTCCAGGATATTGCCAAAGCCATCAACGGGCAGTACAACGCAATCTCGTGCTACGGGGAACTTGCCAAAATGGCCCCTGATGACCGGGAGCGAGCGCAAATTTTGGAAATCAGGGAAGACGAAGTGCGGCATTACCAGATCTTTTCCCGGATTTATATGACGCTGACAGGCAGGCAGCACGCTCCACAAATAACTGAAGCTTGTCCAAAGCAGTACAGCGCCGGTTTGGAGTGGGCGCTCAAGGATGAACAAAAAACCGTGGATTTTTATCACGAGATCGCCGACAAAGCGCATGATCCCCGGATCCGGGAACCGTTCCGCCGCGCCGCCGCAGACGAACAAAACCACGCCGTATGGTTTTTGTACTTCTTTACCAAACAGCGCATGGCCTGACCATAATTCGTTCCCCCATATTTGGACAAAATTCTGCAGACACATAATGACAACCTTTTTCGCGGCAGTTATTTATAATGGTAAAAAAAGCAAACGGGTGATGATCGATGCTTTACTTTTACCGTTTTACCGGAGGAAATGCGCTGGAGACGGAGAAGATGGTCGAACAATTGGCGGCTTTAAGAGAAAAAAGTCTGCTATTGTTCGGCATTTTCCGTTTTCCTTATCGATTTGAAGGCAAAAAGCGGCTGCAGACGGCAATTCGGCAGTATTACCGCATGCAGGAGATGTGCGACGGAATCACCTATTTTTATGCTGACGGCATGCTGGAGATGCTGGAGCCTGGCACCTCGATCATAAAAGCGAATGAAATTTTTTCCGCGATGGAGGAAGAAATCATCAACGGGCTGGAAACCATCGTGGAGATTCCCGGCGAAATGAATATTGATTTGCATGATATCGAATCCTTTATGCACGCGAAAAAGGGGCCGTTCTTTCTGCATACCATCGAAGGCACCGTGTTTGACGAGCCGCTCAAGTATTTGTTGGCCAAGCCTTATTTGCCGCATGATTTCGCCGAAGGGCAGCAAATGATCGTCAACATCGGCTATTCGAAAGATGTGAACATGGACGCCTACAGGCAGATCAACCTTCGACTGCACGATTTGTTCCACAAAGCCGACTTGTTTAAAATGGGTACATATTGCATCGACGAACCGGGGCAACGCATCAAAATCACTTTGCTGTTAAACGGCATCAGCGATCCGTATCCGCGCCCCGAAAAGCCGCGCTTGCTTTCTTTGCAGCCGTTCTCCGCCAAAAGCAAGTGGCAAACGCTGCTTCGGGCGATGCGCAATCCGCACGCCGCAAACAGAAAGGCGCAACCATGAAAAAAGCCATAAGCCGGAAATCAGCTTATGGCTGCTGTGATTTGAAATGCCGAAGATGCGGCGGGCGCACGCATCAACCTGCGTCCGGCAACGAAGCGCCGCCGGAAAACTGGCTGTAATACAGATCGGCGTAGAAACCTTTTTGCTGCAACAATTGCTCATGCGTCCCTTGCTCAATTACGCTGCCATGATTCATGACGAGAATCAAATCGGCTTCGCGGATTGTCGACAACCGGTGGGCAATGACGAAACTGGTTCGGCCCTGCATCAACCGGAGCATCGCTTCTTGAATCTGGATTTCGGTTCTGGTGTCGACGCTGCTGGTCGCTTCATCCAGGATGAGAATCGCGGGATCCGCCAGGATCGCCCGGGCGATGGTCAACAACTGCTTTTGTCCTTGCGAAATATTGGATGCCTCTTCATTCAGGATAGTATCGTACCCATCGGGAAGCGTGCGGATAAAATGGTCGGCATGCGCCGCTTTTGCCGCATCCACAATTTCCTCCTCTGTCGCGCCGATGCGCCCGTAGGCGATATTATCGCGGATTGTGCCGTTAAACAGCCACGTATCCTGCAGCACCATCCCGAAAATGGAGTGCAGTTCGCCGCGCCGCAAATCCGCGATGTTGACGCCATCAACGGTTATGTTCCCGCTTTGGACATCATAAAAACGCATCAGAAGATTGACGAGCGTCGTTTTCCCCGCTCCGGTCGGACCGACGATCGCAATGGTCTGCCCCGGTTTCACGTCGATGTTCATGTTGTCGATCAATACGGTTTCGGGGTTATAGCCGAATTTGACGTTGTTAAAGCGGACAGCGCCTTGCGGCGAAGCAATCGTTTTGGCGTCCGCACGATCGGGAGTTTCTTCCGCTTCATCAAGCAGTTCAAATACCCGCTCGGCGGAAGCAATCGTGGATTGGATGATATTGGCAATGTTCGCCGTCTGCGTTATCGGCATCGTAAATTGCTGCGAATATTGTATAAACGCCTGCACATCGCCGATGGCGATCCTTTGTTTGGCCACAAATATGCCGCCGACAATGCTGATTAATACATAACCGATATTGCCGATAAAAGACATGACCGGCCAAATAATACCGGAAATAAATTGCGCCTTCCAGCCAGATTCGTATAATTTTTCATTGATCTCTTCAAACTTCGCGATCGATTTTTTCTCTTGGCCGAACGCTTTGATGATTTTATGGCCGGTGATCATTTCTTCCACGTGCCCGTTCAATTCGCCGAGCGCCCGCTGCTGTCCGATAAAATGTTTTTGCGAGCGCGAAGCGATCATCTTGATTCCGATTAAACTTGCCGGAAGCGTCAAGATCAGGATCAGGGTCAAAATCGGGCTGATCGTCAGCATCATGACAGTGATCCCGATAAGCGTAATAACGGAAGTGATCAGCTGCGTAAGGCTTTGCTGCAACGTATTGCTGATATTGTCCACATCGTTGACCACCCGGCTCAAAATTTCACCGTGCGTTTGCGAATCAAAAAATTTGAGCGGCAGCTTCGACAGCTTTTCCTTCACGTCTTTGCGCAGTTGGTATACGGTCCGTTGCGCCACGCCCGCCATAATGTACTGCTGCAAATATCCGAATAATGCGCTGATCACATAAAGTACGGCCAACAAGGCGACAATTTGAAAAATGGATTCGAAATCGATTTTGGCGCCCGGGACACCGCGAAATTTTGCCATAAGCCCCTCGAACAATTTGGTGGTCGCCTTGCCCATTATTTTTGGGCTGACAATGGAGAAAACCGTGCTGATCACCGCTGTCAGCAATACAGCCAAAAGCTGCATCCGATGCGGCTTCAGGTAGCCGAGCAATCGCTTTAGCGTACCTTTGAAATCTTTTGCCTTCTGCACCGGCATGCCCATTCCCATGCCCATTCCCTTCGGCATGCCTTTGCCGGAAGCGGCGCTTCTTGTTCCATGAAAGGCTGATTTCCGCTGCTCACTCATGCCGATTCCACCTCTTCCGCTTTTTCTTGCGCAAACTGCGATGCGACAATTTCCCGGTATACGGCGCATGTATCCAGCAACTCCTGATGCGTGCCGATCCCCGAGATGGCTCCGTCTTCCAGGACGATAATCCGATCGGCATCCATCACGGTGCTGACGCGCTGCGCCACGATCAAAACGGTGGCATTGCCGATTTCCCGCTTCAGCGCGGCGCGCAATTTGGCATCCGTCTTATAATCAAGCGCCGAAAAGCTGTCGTCGAATATATAGATCTCCGGCTTGCGCACCAAGGCGCGGGCAATGGAAAGGCGCTGCTTTTGCCCGCCGGACAAATTCGTTCCGCCCTGTTCGATTGCGGCGTTAAATCCGTCTTGCATGCCGGCGATAAACTCCTCAGCCTGCGCCGTTCTCGCCGCCTGCGCCACTTCTTCGTCGGTGGCGTGTTCCTTTCCGCGACGGATATTTTCCGCGATGGTCCCGGAGAACAAGACCGCTTGCTGGGTAACAAAGCCGATTTTGGCGCGCAAATGTTCCTGCGCCTGCTCGCGCACATCCACACCGTCCACGAGAATGCTGCCGCTATCGATATCATAGAAGCGCGGTATCAGGCTGACGAGCGTCGTTTTTCCCGATCCCGTGCCGCCAATGATCGCCGTCACTTCGCCGGGGTTGGCGCTGAATGTAATATGCGATAGCGCCGGGCTTTCCGCACCGGGATAGCTGAACGTCACATCGCGGAACTCGACGCAGCCTTTCTGCCCGCCTGTGCTTTTTGCCGTTGCCGCGTCTTTCACCACCGGTTCCGTATCCAGTACCTGATTGATCCTTAATGCGGATGCCGAGGCGCGGGGAACAAGCACGAACATCATGGACAGCATCATGAGCGAAAACAAAATCTGCATCGCATATTGCAGAAACGCCATCAGCGCCCCCACTTCCATATCGCCGTTGCCGATCCGGATGCCGCCGAACCAGATGATCGCGATTGTGGAAAAATTCATGATCAGCATCATGGACGGGAGCATGGCCGCCATCAGTTTATTGACTTTGATCGCGGTATCGGTCAAATCGCTGTTTGCCGCGTCAAACCGCTTTTTCTCATGATC
>DASVDB010000080.1 GCA_036381315.1 Bacilli bacterium
TTAAGACGGTGACGGTTCCGTCCAACGATCAGGGCCTGGTGGACCTGAACGCGCTGAAAGCCGCCGTCGACGCCGATACGGCCGCGCTCATGCTGACCAATCCGAATACGCTCGGCTTGTTTGAAGAAAAAATTGCGGAAATTGCCGATATTGTGCATGCCGCCGGCGGGCTGTTGTATTATGACGGCGCCAATGCGAACGCGATTTTGGGCATCGCCCGTCCGGGCGACATGGGCTTTGATGTGGTGCATTTGAACCTGCACAAAACATTCGGCACGCCGCACGGCGGCGGCGGACCCGGAGCGGGCCCGGTCGGGGTGAAGGATATGCTTGCGCCGTTTTTGCCGAAGCCGCTAATCGTGAAACATGAAGACGGCAGTTTTGGACTTGATTGGAACCGTCCCCGATCGATCGGCCGCGTCAAGGCATTTTTCGGCAACTTCGGCATTTTGGTCCGCGCATATGCTTACATTTGTTCACTGGGCGGCGAAGGCTTGCGCCGCGTCGCGGAGGATGCGGTGCTGAACGCCAATTATGTCATGCACAAGCTCTCGCCTTATTACGATTTGCCGTTTGCGCGGCATTGCAAGCACGAATTTGTTTTATCCGGCAACCGCCAAAAAAAATTGGGCGTGCGCACGCTTGACATCGCCAAACGCCTGCTTGATTTCGGCTTCCACCCGCCGACCGTCTACTTTCCGCTGATCGTGGACGAGGCGATCATGATTGAGCCAACCGAGACGGAAAGCAAGGAAACGCTTGATGCGTTTGTCGCGGCGATGATCCGAATAGCCGGGGAGGCGGAAACCGACCGCGAACTTGTAGTAAACGCTCCGCATTCGACTGTTGTAAAGCGCATGGATGAAACGCTCGCGGCGCGCAAGCCGGTGCTCAATTGCAGTTGCGGCGGATAAATGGCACACTTGTAAGATGGGGAAATGATCGCCCCCTGACATAATAAAATCGTGAATAATGGGAAGGAGGAACAAGATTGATGGCCGAATCCGCACATGGCGCAAAAAGATGGATCATCCCGGACGGCTACATACCGCCGAACAGCTCGGGCGCGCTGCCCAGCCACGAATCCGTTTGCGTTCTGAACACGAGCCGCGTCGCCGCGAACATCGAAATGACGGCCTACTTTGAGGACCGCGAGCCGCTGGAAAAGATGCTCTGGTCCGTGCCGCCCCGGCGCACGATGCATATCCGGACGGCAGCGCTGCGGGACGGGCGCGGCGCGGCAATACCGGTTGGCGTCCCTTATGCGCTTGAAGTGGTAAGCGACACGCCGGTATTCGTGCAATACAGCCGCCTGGACTCGACCCAACCGGAAAACGCGCTGATGACAACCATGGGATATCCTGTCGATTCCGGTTTTTAAACGCGGCCGGCGCGATGCGCCATCCGGTATTTTCGCGGGGCGACGCCGGCAACCTGCTTGAACGACCGGCCGAAGTGGGAAACGTTCTCAAAGCCTGTTTGCGCGGCAATGTGAATAACCGGCAAATTTGTTTCGCGCAGCAGTTTTTGCGCTTCCCTGATCCGCAGGCTGACCACATATTCCACAAAAGAAAAGCCGGTCACTTCTTTGAAGGTGCGGCTCAGTTGCGACGGGCTAAGATAAAAACGCCGGGCGAGATCATTTAACCGCAGCGGGTTTTGGTAGTTGGCATTGATATAATCCAGAATCGGATATATGCGTTGATGCTTCGACCGCGTATTTTCCGGCGCAACCCGTTTCCGTTTCGCCAATTCCCGCGCGGCAAAAATAAGAAATTGCAGCAGTAACGCCTGCAGGAGCAGTTTGTTTAATAGCTGCTCCTCTTCGTATTCTTTGCCCATTTGCGCAAGCCAGCCTTCCACGAGCGCCTGTTCGGCCGGCAAAAGCCGCAACACGGCCGCATCCGCGGCGAACGGCGCGAAAAGTTCCGCCACTTCCGCTTTCGCCGCATCAGGCAAAAAAGACAGTTTGAAATTAATCAGGATGCGCTCGTGCCGGGGATCGCCGCAGACGGAAGTCTTATGCAGCACGTTTTCCGGGATGAAAACGAGATCGCCCCGCCTTACCCGGTAAGTCCTGTCTTTGATGAAATAGTATCGTTCGCCGGATAAGAGATAGTAAATCTCGTATGTATCGTGATAATGGAAAAACGGCATCGTGTACGCCCCGGTTCTTTTATAGCGGGATATTTCGAATTCCGCAGACTTCTCCAAATCCGCTTCCCCCTGTTCCGCCAATGCGACTACCAAAAGTATAGCAAATTTACACCGCAAAAAATGCATACTTTTCATAGAAAATGGCGCGAATCGCAAAGATTTTTTTCATATTATGCGCTAATCTGAAAATATCAAATGTCAAAAGGAGCGAGATGAATGGCGAAAAAACGTTATGTGCTGGTAGGCACCGGGGGTAGGGCCGAACTGTATTACGGAGCGATTGCCCGGGATTTTCGGGATCAGGCGGAAATTACGGCATTTTGCGACATCAACCGGACGCGGCTTGCATATGCCAATCGATTGCTGCAGGAAAAATACGCTTACCCGGCGGTTCGCACCTATCATTCATCCGAATTCGACCGCATGATCGCGACCGAAAAACCGGACTTTGTCATCGTCACATCCATAGATCGCACGCACCACCGCTATATAATCAGGGCGATGGAACTGGGCGTCGATGTCATCTCCGAAAAACCGATGACGGTTGACGAGGAAAAATGCCAGCAAATATTGGATACCATCAAGCGGACCGGGCGCAGCTTGCGGGTAACGTTCAATTACCGCTACGCGCCGCACAATACGAAAATCCGCGAACTGATCATGAACGATACGATCGGCGAGGTTTTTTCCGTCCATTTCGAATGGCTATTGAACACGAAGCACGGGGCGGATTATTTCCGGCGCTGGCACCGGGACAAACGCAACAGCGGCGGGCTGTTGGTGCATAAAGCAACGCACCATTTCGACCTGGTCAATTTTTGGCTCGGGACGCGGCCCAAAACCGTATACGCCCAGGGCGATTTGCGGTTTTACGGCCGGGAAAACGCCGAGCTGCGCGGCGTAATCGACTTTTACCAACGCGCGACAGGCAGCGAGAAAGCCAAAGGCGATCCGTTCGCCTTGCCGCTCGATCAGAATGAAACGTTTCGTGAAATGTATTTGCTGGCGGAAAAAGACGACGGCTACCAGCGCGACCAAAGCGTATTCGGCGACGGGATCAGCATCGAGGATACGATGGGCGTCATGGTCCGCTACGCGAATAAAACAATTCTGACGTATTCCTTAAACGCCTATATGCCCTGGGAAGGGTTCAATGTCGCGTTTAACGGGAGCAAGGGGCGAATCGAACTGAAAGTTGTGGAACAAGCGTACGTCAACGCCGGCGGGAAAAAAGAAGACGAAGGCGCGGTGATCGGCAAGCGGATTACGGTGTTTCCGCAGTTTGCGGAAAGCTATGACGTGCCGATCCCGGAAGGTATCGGCGGGCACGGCGGCGGCGATGCCGTGCTGTTGAACGATTTGTTCGGAACACCGGCAGCGGACCCGTTTAACCGCACGGCGTCCCATATTGACGGCGCCATGTCGATCCTGACCGGCATTGCCGGCAATCGCTCGATGCGGACCGGACTTCCCGTTGACATCGACAGTCTGGTAAAATTTTAGAGTAGTAAAAGAACATCCCGCCGCGATGGGAGAGAGCCGCATGACCAGGCTGCCGAAAAAAGTGAAAACGCTTTACTTCAGCCTCAAAATTAAAAATAAAATGTTTTTGATTATCACCGTCATCATGCTTGCCGCGGGAGTGCTGAGTTGGGGCATCGCGCAGTACGCTTTTCAGATTTATGACGGGGAAATCTACCGCCAGTCGGCGAAAGCTTTGAATTTATCTTCCTACAGCATCGAAAACGAAATGAAAAAAATCGAAAAATTGTCCTATCGGGTCGCCACGGACACGCAAATCCAGGCGTTGTTGGCGGAAATAAAACAGAGCGGAACCGAATATGACAACTTTGTCATGGCCACAAATTTGCAAGACAGGATGCTCGATCTCGGCGCTTTCGACAAGTATGTTTATTCTTTGCAATTGTTTGACGCGCTGGGCCACGAATACGCCGTCGGCAGGCAAACGATCACAACGGCGAAAAAAACGATCGGGCAAATCGAACGGCTGGCCGCGGAAAATAACGGCGGCATTCGCTGGATCTTCCCCCGCCAAACGGGAGACAAACTGATTGCCGCGAGAGAAATCAGATCTTTTCAAAATCTTGCGCTGGAAAAGCTGGGGACGATCGCGGTGCGCGTCGATATGACCGGTTTGTTTGCCGATAATGCCAAAGGGTTGGACAAACAGGGGGCGACGTTCTGGATTTTCCGCGGCGATGAGCTGCTCTATCCCGAAAAACCTTCCTTGCCGTTGCCAGGCGTCCGGGAGGCGCTGAACGAAGCGCAGGGATACAAAATCGCGAATATTGCGGGAAGCCGTTACTTTATTACGTTCGTTTCATCCGCATATACGAATTGGACATATATGATCGCGATTCCGTTCAACGGGATTTTCCATGACATTATTGCCGTTAAAAGGTTGGTTATTCCGATATACTCGGGCTTGTTCGTGCTGGCGATTTTTCTTGCCCTGCGTTTTGTCCGGGGAATAACCGGTCCGATCGAAAGCCTGAGCGCGAAAATGAAGCGGGTGCAAATGGGCAACTTCGAGGTCGAACAAGATGCCATCGACATACCCTCGTCCATGGATGAAGTGGGTTTGCTGCATCGCAATTTCCGCATCATGCTGCAAAGGATCAATGAGCTGATTACCGAAAATTACAAGAAGCAGTTGAAGATCAAGGAAACGGAATTCAAAGCGCTGCAAGCGCAGATCAACCCGCATTTCCTTTACAACACGCTCGACTCGATCAACTGGCAGGCAAGAGTAAACGGCGAGCAGCAAATTTCCCGCATGGTAGAGTCGCTGGCCTTTTTGCTGCGCAGTTCGATCAGTTTGAAAGAGCCGTTAATTCCGCTGCAGCAGGAAATCGCCATCGTCAGGCACTACATTACGATCCAGCAAATCCGATTTGAAGAACGTCTTGATTTTGCCATGGATATTGCGATCGATTACGGCGACTGCCAAATCCCCAAGCTGTCCCTGCAGCCGATTGTGGAAAACGCGATTCAGTACGGTCTGGAACAGCTCACGACGGTTTGCAACATTCGCATAAGCGCAATACGTAAGGGCGATTGCCTGATCATTTCCGTGGAGGACAATGGCCCCGGCATGGATGCCAGGCTGCTCATGCAAATCCGCAAAGGCGAAGTCAAGTCGAAGGGGTCGGGCATCGGCCTGCACAACATTGATGAACGGATCAAGCTTCTGTTTGGGGAGGAATACGGCTTGGAAGTGTACAGCGAACGGGGCGTCGGCACGAAGGTTATGCTGCGGTTGCCGTTTGCGGGGAGGAGTGGCCATGTACAAAGTGCTGCTGGTTGACGATGAACGCATCATCCTGGACGGAATTGCGCGCATGGTGGATTGGCCGGCGCTCGGCTGCAAGCTTGCGGGAACGGCGAAAAACGGTCTGGAGGCAATGGATTTTATCAGCAAAAACAGCGTCGACATCGTCATCAGCGACATTCGCATGCCCGGCATGGACGGTCTGCAGCTGGTCGAAGCGGCGAAGGAGCTTGCGCCGTCGCTTGCGTTTATTTTGCTTTCCGGGTTCGATGAGTTTGAATACGCGCGAATTGCCATGCGTTTCGGTGTCAAGCATTATTTGCTGAAGCCGTGCAACGAAGGAATTATCTCCCAGGCCATATCCGAGGTGATTGTGGAGTTCAGACGGCGGGAGAGCAAGGAACAATTTGTGCGAAAAAACGAGCAAAAGCTGCAGAAGATGCTGCCGTATGTAAAGGAGCAGTTTCTGAAAGAGCTATTGACGAACAAAACATACGGGATCAAAGATTGGAATGAATACTGCGAGCTCTTTCATATGGCGGCCGCAGAGCTGCGCGTGCGGCTAATTTTGCTGCAAATCGAGGGAGTGTTCGATTTTGAGCATTTATTTGCGCTCCGAAACATTTCCAAGGATATTTTGGGCGACGAAGTCATGTTGCTCGATACCACCATCGGCAAACAGGCTCTTTTATTAATCCGCGATTTTGCGGAAGAAGCGCTCATTTACGGCCGCATCGCCTTAGTCAAAACAACCTTTTACAACTATTACAATCTGGATATTACGATTGCGCTAAGTGAACCGCATGATATTGCGAATGCCCGCGAAATGTACCGGAAAACGCTGGAGTGTCTGAAATTCCGGTTTTATTTGGGGGAAGGAAGCATCATTACGCCGCGCGATATCGCTTCCGTATTTACCGGCGAAACGGATCAATTCATCTATGACGAAGACGAACTGTGCATGCTGGTCAAGTCCGGCAGGTGGGAAGACGCGAAAAGGGAAATCGCCTTTTGGTTCGAAAAGCTTGCGGAATTGAAACCGAATACGGCGATGGCCAAATCCTACATTCTTTCCCTGTATGCCGCCATTATCCGTCAAGGCGATCCCGCGAATATGGGGGCGCATTTGCAGGAACTGAACCGGTTTGATGACCTGAACACCTTGCAAACGTTGCGCGAATTTTTGGAATCGGCGGCGCGCAGCATTGCGCGGCAAAATTACGAGCAAAACCTGAACAGGCATTCCGCAATCGTCGAAAAGATGCTCGCGGTGATCGAAGAAAACCTCGGTAATCCGCAGTTGTCGCTGTTATGGGTGGCGCGGGAGATGCTTTATATGAATGAAGATTACTTGGGCAAGCTGTTCAAAAAAGAAATCGGCTACAAATTTTCCGCCTACGTAACGAAGCTTCGAATGGAAAAAGCGATCAGGATGATCGAAACGGCGGAAGATGTAAAAGTGTATGAATTGGCCGAAATGCTCGGGTACGGCGGCAATGCCCAATATTTCGGCCAGGTTTTTAAAAAATATACGGGCTGCACGCCGTCGGAGTATAAAAAGAAGCCCTGATTCTTTTTGAAGTGTCTGTTTTTTTAACATTTATGGCGGCTTTTTTGCTTCTGCTTGCGCATGTTTGCTTGCATAATGGCATTGTAAGCGGCAATTTGCGCAAAACAGACCAATAAGGGGAGGCTTGGGGCTTTGAAAAAAACAACGGTATTTCTGGTTGTCTTGACGCTGGTTTGGGCCTTGGCCGCGTGCGGCGGCAACAATGCGGATAAGCAAGATAACGCCAATCCCGCCGGGGAAACGGCAACGCCCGACCAGGCGGCGGAGCAGGTTACGCTGAGAATCGCCTGGTGGGGTTCGCAGCCGCGGCATGACTATACTTTGAAAGTGTTGCAGATGTATGAAACGCAGCACCCGAACGTAAAATTTGAGCCGGAATACGCCAGTTGGGATGATTATTGGAAGAAGCTGGCGCCGGAGGCGGCGGCGAATGAATTGCCCGATATTATCCAAATGGACTTGTCGTATATCGCGCAATATGGCGAAAAAAATCAGTTGGCTGATTTGACGCCGTTTATCGGCAACGCCATCGATACGAGCAAGATCAGCGATTCTGTCGTATCGGGCGGCAAAATCGGCGACAAACTGTACGGATTCAACCTTGGCGTAAACGCGGTCGGCTTCCATTATGATCCGGCGTTGCTGAAGAAAGCGACCGGACAAGATACAATCGACAGCAATTGGACGTGGGACGATTACGTCGCCATGGCCGAGAAAGCCAAAGACGCCGGTTTGTACATGGATACCGGCATGAAGGCGGACGTATTTTTCCGGTATTATCTGCGCACCAAAGGCAAAAGTTTGTTCAATGCGGACGGAACGGCGCTCGGCTACGACGACGATCAATTGTTCGTCGACCACTTTGGGCGGCTGGCCAAACTGGTGAACGACAAGGCGGTGCCGACACCGGACATTATCGCGCAAATTAAAGGAATCGAAGATGACCTGGCCGTCAAGCAGCAGGCGATCGGCATTTGGCAGTGGTCAAACCAATTTGTCGGTTTCCAGCAAGTCGCCAACCGACCGCTCAAAATGGTCGGCATGCCCGGGCCGGACGCAAGCAAGGGCTTATATTTGAAACCGAGCATGTATTTCTCGATTTCACAAAACTCGGAAAATAAAGAAGAAGCCGCTAAATTCATTAATTTCTTTGTCAATGACGTGGAAGCCAACAAATTGATCAACGGGGATCGCGGCGTGCCCGGCTCCACTGTCGTGAAAGAGGCGTTGAAGCCCGCATTGACCCCGCAGCAAGCGCAAGTGTTTGATTATATTGCGTGGGCTGAACAAAACAGCAGCCAGATGGACGCACCGGACCCGATCGGCACCGGCGAAGTCATTGCCGCGCTGGAAGATTTGACGCAACAGCTGAATTTCGGCAAGATTACCGCGGAAGAAGCAGCCAAGCAATTCCGGACTAAAGCGAACGCCATTCTGGCGAAAAACAAGTAACGCGAAAGGAACCTGCTGTACCGCATAATAGCTGATCCGCGAGATCAGCTATTATGCTTGAAAGGACGGCAACATAGCCCTTAGACGAAAGGAGTTGGCAGCGTGTGAAAGCGGGTGCTCTGAAACGGAATTTGCCGGGATATTTGTTTATCAGCCCGTTCATACTCGGATTTTTCATCTTTACCTTGATCCCGATCGTCGCCTCATTGTATTTGTCGTTTACCGATTATGATCTGTTTTCCGCACCTGCCTGGGTGGGGCTGAACAATTTCCGGGAAATGTTCCAATTGGACGAAAAGTATGCGCATTCATTAAGGGTAACCTTCATCTACGTATTTGCCGGGGTGCCGCTCAGACTTATGTTCGCGCTGTTTGTCGCCATGTTGTTGAATACCGCTTCCCGCATGGTCGGTCTGTACCGGACGTTGTATTACCTGCCTTCCATCATTGGCGGAAGCGTCGCGGTGTCCATCATGTGGCGCAACGTATTCGGCGATCAGGGCATCGTAAATCTGTTGTTGTCGTTTTTGGGCTTGCCGGTCGTCCGCTGGTTCGGCGACCCGCTCGCGGCCCTGTGGATGCTGATCTTTTTGTCCGTATGGCAGTTCGGTTCGTCCATGCTCATTTTCCTGGCCGGATTAAAAGGCATTCCCGCAAGTTTCTATGAGGCTGCCAGCGTCGACGGTGCCAACGCGGCGCAGAAGTTTTTGCGCATTACGATCCCGATGCTGTCGCCGGTTATTTTATTCAATGCCATCATGCAAACGATCGCCGCGTTCATGACCTTCGTTCCGGCGTTCATTATTTCCAAAGGAACCGGAGATCCGTTGGACGGCACTTTGCTTTATTCCCTCTATTTGTTCAAGCAGGGGATTGAGTTTTTCCACATGGGCTACGCTTCGGCGATGGCCTGGATCATGCTTTTGATTGTGGCTGCGCTGACCGCCGTATTGTTCGCCTCGTCCCGGTTTTGGGTTCATTATGAAGCCAAGGGAGGGAACGGATGATGGGAGCCAAGCCGTTAAAATGGTCGTTATACC
>DASVDB010000081.1 GCA_036381315.1 Bacilli bacterium
TTATAAGACCTTATTCTGTAAAAAATGAACCAACTTAAGTTGTGATTTAATCTGACCTCCAAGTATGGGACGGATTCGCTTTCCGTGACAGATGCAACGTATTGGCAGTAGAAGACGGGAGAAGTTAATCCTGTCTCAGGCACGGGCAGCGGAGGCGGAGGCTTCATTATTGATGTGCGACTTGGATTTCATGGGGATTGTTAAAAATTAAGTCTTGCGCAATCGCGGCTTATGTGTTTATAATAGATAGCGTTGCAGGTCCGTAGCTCAATTGGCAGAGCAGGTGACTCTTAATCATCAGGTCGTGGGTTCGACCCCCACCGGGCCTATCCTTAACCAATACTCCGACAGTGATCGGGGTATTTTTTTATGCCGGCGGGCGCGGGCTGAATGTAAGTTTCGGGCCGCCGTCTTCAGGCTGATTGCTTGCGGCGGTGTCCTTTTTCCCGTCTTTTTGCTTAATCCCGGGCGGCTTTTCGCTTGCTTTGTCGGCGGCATGCTCCAGCCAGTCGGGCGGCAACCCCGCATAATTCGCACCGATATTCAATCGGCCTTTTAGCTCTTTAATTCCCAACGCCCCGATATTGTTGTGGTACTCCAGTTTGTCCACAATCACTTTTTCCACATGCATGTTCTTTACCACAATCGGAGCCATATGTTCCAAATGATCTTCCAGCCGGTCCAGTTTGCTTTGCAAATCGCGCAGCAATTGCGCCGTCGTCTGCCGCTTTCGTAAAAACCACATTGGGCATCCCACATTTCTATAGAACAGTCTAATCCGGTGCGTTTGCACGTATGATACACATATAACGATGGAGCAAGGAGGAAAAGGCGATGCGCTTTTCGGCCATGCAAGTGAATATATGCGGGTTGAAAATAAACAATGCCGAACATGGCTCCGGGTTGTCATTTGGCGTGAATAAGCGAGTCGGGATTTTCAATTCGGCGAAAAAAACGCAAGGGTTCGGCCAGCAAATGGCTTCCCGAACCGTGCAGTTTGCGCCGTTTGCCGGCATATCCGACGCCGACTTGTCCGATCGCAATATCAGGACCGGCGGATTCCATTAACCGGCTGCGTCAATCAATGCGGATTTTCGTCTGCGGCGATTCTTCTCCATGAATGCGAATCTCCAGCAACCCGTTGTCAAATTTCGCGGAGATGTTGTTTGTGCCGATTGCCTCCGGCAACGGAATCACCCGTTCAAAACTGCCGGAAACGCGCTCCGTGCGGATTGGCGTCGCATTTGGATATCTGGCGTATGAGTGGCCTTTTATATAAATGGCAGCGCCTTTGAACGATACCTCAACGTGTTCCTTCGCCACGCCGGGCAGGTCAATCAGCACAATCGTATCATGGCCTGAGATTAGCACATCGGCATACGGAAATCCGGGTTCGGCGCCGGGATCCTGCTTGGATTTCGCAAATGGATGTAACGGCAAATTTTGCAGGTGGGCTTGGTCGAAAATATCCGACCAGAAGTCTCCCCCGTGGAATTTATTCGCGATATCGATCCACTGTTTTAATTTTTCCATGTCCATTTCAGCACCGCCCGCTGTGCGTTATGAATCGTATTTTGAATCGGTATTGCGCGAGGTGATGAGATAGATGCCGAAACCTTCCACTGTCATTAATATTTTTTTGCTCAAGATTAATTCCATCGAAAACGCATCGGCAGTCAATATCGGGCAAAATTTTTTGGCGGAATGGAGCAATTCGGATAAGCGCACGCAAGGATTCGGACAAAATTTCGGTGACGAAAGCGGTTTTGTCGCAACGAGGAGCTTTGTTGACGATCGGGACGCAATTGATTCGCCGACAATCAACAAATCATCGCTAACTTGAGGAGGTACGGGTATGAATTTTGCACCGATGGCGGTCAATCTGCTTGGGTTTAAAGTGAACGTTTTGGATCGCTCAAGCGTCGTTACGTTAGGTCCGAACCAACAGACGGATCTGTTTCTCTCGACGAAGCGCAATATGGGATATGGCGAAGCTAATGGCGACTTTTCCCCCACTTTTTTTCCGGTAACGTTTATTTTGGATTCGGATTTGGCCGAGAGCAACGCGAGCAAAGGCAGCGTCATCTGATTCGTTGGCAAACGGCAGACGTAAAAAAGGAGGCCTCCCCAAAGAGGAAAGGCTTCCTTCTTGTACGTTACAGATGCTTAGAGAACGCGTCTTGCCGTCGTATAATGTTTGTTCCACCAGCCGGTATTTAGTTTGGAGATGGTAACGCCGGGTTTGCCGTAAGTGTGCAAAATTTTGCCGTGGCCGATATAAATGGCGACGTGATGGATCGGGGAGTAGAAAAATACCAGGTCCCCGGGACGCAGGTTGCGTCTTTTTACGAATTTCCCGACATGCGCTTGCTTCCCTGCCAACCGCGGCAGCCGGATGCCGTTTTTCTTGTATACATACTGCACGAATGACGAGCAGTCAAAAGCATAGGTAGCGCCCGCAGGAGCGCCGAATTTATAACGCACGCCCAAAAAGTGTTTGCCTGTCGCGATAATGCGGCTGGCTTTTGATGCGTACGCCGCATGCGAAGTTTTCGGGGCAATGAATATGCTTGCTGAAAACAGCATCGTCATGCCAAGGCTGATGGCGGCAAACATTTTTACGAATCGGCTGTGAATGAATGATTTCATTTGTATCAAACCTCCTTGGGACTACCTTAACACAAATAAAAAGTTGAAGTTTCTGCCATAAATGAGGCGATCCTTTGCATGCGTTGACGAAAACCAGTAATGTGAGAAAACCATTAGAAATTTACATTTTTATAAAAAGTAATGCTTGCGGCCATACTAACAGCAATCAGGGGCGGTTTTTCTTAACATCGAAATGTTAATACGCCGCCTGTTTCAACGGAAAGCCTTAAGGGGGTGACAAGATGGGAAAATGGTGGGGGTGCGCCGCCATTCTCTTTGCCGCGCTGTTGTTTGCGGTATATCAACCGGTTTCGGCCGTAGCCGTTGCGCCTGTTTCGGGGGTGCAGTCGCATGGGCATGCGGGACAAAGCGGCGACGACAAGTATGAGAAAGGCGATAAGCTTGAAAAAGACGACGATTGCCGCCATCACGTCAAGTTGACGAAAGAGCAAGTCAGCAAGTTGAATGCGCAATACGACCAACTGTATAGATCGAAAAAAGAGCTTATCGAAACCCATTATCAATATGGGTTGATCTCGGCGGAGCGGAAAGAGCATGCGCTTGAAATGCTGAAAAAACACATCGACCATAGGAAAAGCCGCCTTGCCAAAATGGCGGCCGGAATGCAGCAATAACGGCAAACAAGAGCCCGAAGCGGATTCGGGCTCTTCTGTTTGTTGGCGGATAAGCCCGGGGCATGTTTCATTCGCGGCGGACATAGGAATGAACGTGTTGATTATGCTTCCGCTTGTTTGGGTTGTGGTTGCCATTGGCTCGAGTTTGGCGGGCGTATGTTTATTTTTCCGGCGGCTGTCGCTGGATTGCGCAAGGTTTCTGATCTGGAACAAAGCCCTCTGATTGCCAATACAATATAAGTATAAGTTGCGTTATCGAAGGATGGAGATGCATGAAGGTGAAATGTCGGGTATCCATCGGCAATCGGCGCGGCGGCATCAAAAAAATTATTGAAATCGACGACAGCGAAGTGGAAGGATTGCCGGAAGACGAAATGATTGATGTGATTGAGCGGCATTTTAACCGCTGGCTGCAGCGGGTCATTCACGCCGAATGGGAAATTGAGAATCGTTAGTTTCGCGGTATGATCATGCTTGCTTGCCTAATGCTTGCCAGGAGCGGATAAATTGCCGGCGGTCCGCTTTAACCGCCTTTTTGCCTGACAGCGGATCATTCAGCAAAACGAGAAGCAGCAACAAATGTTTTTTCATCAGAAAAACACCCGCTATTGCGGCATCTAGGTTGTTATGTCGCAATAGCGGGTGTGCTTATGAAAACGCGCGGTTTTGAACGCGGGTGCGGGTATGAACGAGCCTGACCGTTAATCCGCGGCATCACGCCAAGCATGCGCGTGTTGGTTGACGCGGGTATGAACGAGCCTGACTGTTAATGGTTGTCGCCGCCCAAAATATGTTCAAAGCGCGAGTAATTGATGTTTTGCTCTTTTAAGAAACGGATCAGGCTTTTATGGTCGCGTTTCGGCGTCGATAAAATATATCCTTCGATGCAGGCGTCGCGGGTGATTTCCGGCAAGTTGCGCTCGAGCGCGACCTGGCCGATTTTGGCAGCCATCGTGTGCTTGGCGACGTCGCGAAACGGCGCCGGGACGGGTGAGGCCAGCAAGTCAAGAAATTGCTTTGCTTCATCCGTCCACAGATGCCTGCTTTTTTCGACGTAATAATTTTGCCAATCCAGCTTGGATTTGCCGTCCGCCATCGGCAGCACCTTCATAAATTTGCGGAACATGAAATATCCGCCGATTGCGGTAAAGCCGACCAAAATAAACGGCCAGAGGAATATTCCCCATGCCAGCAATTGATTCATGCGCGTTCACCTCAATGAATACAAGCAATCTCAACATCAGTATAATGGATTTTACCGCGAATTTCGAGTACATAGGTTGGGCACGTTATGGTGGCAAAGTATTGGGCGGAGGCCAATCGCTTGCAGCGCGATATGATTGTGTCGGATAGGCGGAGGTGGCTGTGCCGGGCGAGGGACTGAGCCGAGCGCTAATCCCAGCGCGATTTGCCGCATGATGGCGATTGACCGCAAGCGGGATGCGGCTGCCCGTTCAGCTCTAGCAAATGTATGTGAAAAAACACATATAATTTTCACGGAAACCGGATTTTTAGCGATTATATGTGAAAAACCATATATATTTAACAGGGAATCGCGAATTTTGCGAAAATATATGTGAAAAATCATACATATGAGCTGCAAAATCCAATTTTTTAAAAAATATATATGAAAAATCACAAATATTGGCTGTTGTTGATCGCTATAGACCGCTGTTGGCGCAGTTGGCGCCATTGGCGCTTTTGACTGCTATTGATCGCTATCGACCGCTATTTGCCGCTATCGACCGCTGTTGCCGCCATTGGCGCTATTGGCTGCGAAACCATTTGCTGGCTTTCGCTACCCCTTGCGTGCTCGCGGTATACACGGCATATTGAAGTGTCGGAACGCGTTGCGTTACAATAGTATTATTGTTTACCGGAAATTAGGGGTGATCAGAAATGGTTAAAATTGGGTCGCACGTGTCATTTTCCGATTCCGGACTCCTGAATGCCGCCAATGAGGCGGTTAGTTACGGTTCCGGCACCTTTATGATTTATACGGGCGCGCCGCAAAACACCAAGCGCAAACCGATCGAGGAGCAGTTCATTCCCGAGGGCAAAGAAATCATGAAGGCGCACAATATCGACGAGATCGTGGTTCATGCCCCATACATCATCAATCTTGGCTCGTATAAAACGCACACGTTTGAACTGGCGGTAGACTTTTTAACGGCGGAAATCGAGCGAACCGACTATATCGGCGTGAAAAATATCGTGCTGCACCCGGGCGCATATACGGATAAAGACGCGGAATACGGCATCAATCGCATCGCGGAAGGGTTAAACGAGGTGTTAAGCCGCACCAAAGGCACGCAAGTCAACATCGCCCTGGAAACGATGGCCGGCAAAGGCAGCGAAATCGGGCGCAGCTTTGAAGAGCTGGCGGCTATTATGGAAAAGGTCGCGGACAACGAAAGGCTGAAGGTCTGCTTTGACACATGCCACGTGCACGATGCGGGTTATGATATCGTGAACGACCTGGACGGCGTGCTGCAGCAATTTGACCGCGTTATCGGGTTGGACAAGCTGGCGGTTATACATTTGAACGACAGCAAAAATGAGCGGGGTTCGGGAAAAGACAGGCACACCCCGGTCGGTTCCGGCTGGATCGGGACGGAAGCGATCCATCGCGTCGTTCATCATGACGCGTTGCAATCTTTGCCGATGATTCTGGAGACGCCATGGATCGGCAAGGATAAAAACAGGCAGCGGCCCATGTATGAAGCGGAGATCGCCTTGCTGGGCGGAAATGTCGAGAAACGCTTCGGCGGCGAGTTTTTGGAGGATGTCGAACGGCTCGACCATTTTTTGCAGAAGCGGGCGATTGACCGCCGGGATTATGTTTTAGCCACATGGGAACATTTAAAAAACGACGCCAAAGCGAAGAAAAATGACCCGCGCGAGCCCATGGAACGCCTTTTTGATCTGATCACGGAAAACAGGCTTTTTCCGGAACTGGCGGAAGAAGCGATCAATCATCGCTTAACCGTCTGGTTTGCGGGAAAGTTGGCGTTTCTGTAACGCCGCGCCGCGCAAATACAGTATACATTGACAACGGAGGAATCCAATGGCTCCCATATCGAAACAGTATAAAAGCCCTTCCCAGGCTGGGCTTGCAAACCGCGCCCGCATGCTGATCGCCTGTCCGGACAGACCGGGCATCGTCAGCGCGGTTTCGCAATTTTTGTTTGAAAAAGGCGCTAATATCGTACAGTCAGATCAATATACGATGGACCCGGAGGGAGGCATGTTTTTTATCCGGATCGAATTTGATCTGCCCGAATTGGAAGATAAACTTGCTGCATTGAAGCGCGATTTTGCCGCGGTGGCGCAAGCTTTTTCCATGGACGTGGCCATTTCGCCCGCGAGCAAGAAAAAACGGCTGGCCATATTCGTGTCGAAAGAGGATCATTGCTTGCTGGAGCTTCTGTGGCAATGGCATGCCGGCGATCTTTACGCGGATATTTCCATGGTGATCAGCAACCATCCGGATTTGCGCGATTTGGTCGAATCGTTTGGAATCCCGTTTCATCATGTGCCGGTCACGCCGGACACGAAGCTTAAGGCGGAAGCTACGCAATTGGAGATTGTCGGGGACAAGGCGGACGCGATTGTACTCGCGCGTTATATGCAAATTATCTCGCCGCAGTTTTTGCAGTATTACCCCAACCGGATTATCAACATCCACCATTCGTTTTTACCGGCGTTTGTCGGTGGCAAGCCGTATCAGCAGGCGTATCAGCGGGGGGTCAAGATTATCGGCGCAACGGCGCATTACGTGACGGAAGAGCTTGACGGCGGCCCGATCATCGAGCAGGATGTGCAGCGGGTCAGCCATCGGCAAAGCGTGGATGAATTAAAACGCATCGGGCGAAATATCGAACGGACGGTATTGGCGCGCGCGGTCAAATGGCATCTGGAAGACCGCATCCTTGTCCATCAAAACAAAACCGTCGTGTTCAATTAACGGTTGAGTCCGAACGCGCGTTGAACCCACGCGGCTTGAGTTTGTTGATAGCTTGTGGCGGGCTTTAATGATACAATAGTGAAAGTTTAAATGCGAGGGAGGAAAGATACTGTGGATAAAAATGCTCAAATTGAACAGCTTTGCGTAAATACAATCCGCACATTGACAATTGACGCAATCGAAAAGGCCAAATCGGGCCATCCCGGCATGCCGCTCGGGGCGGCTTCAATGGCTTTTGAATTGTGGACGAAATTCATGCGTCATAACCCGGCAAATCCGCGCTGGATCAACCGCGACCGATTTGTGTTGTCGGCCGGCCACGGCTCCATGCTGCAATACAGCCTGCTGCATTTGTGCGGTTATGATGTTTCCATGGATGATCTGAAACAATTCCGGCAATGGGGCAGCAAAACCCCGGGCCACCCCGAATATGGACATACGCCCGGCGTGGATTCGACAACCGGTCCGCTGGGTCAGGGAATCGGCATGGCGGTCGGCATGGCGATGGCGGAAGCGCATCTTGGCGCCGTCTACAATCGCGAAGGCTTCCCGATTATCGACCATTATACTTATGTGATTTGCGGCGACGGCGATCTGATGGAAGGCATTTCCGGCGAAGCCGCATCATTGGCCGGGCATCTCAAATTGGGCAAACTGATCGTGCTGTATGACTCCAACGATATTTCGCTGGACGGGGAGCTGAATCTGGCATTTAGCGAGCATGTGCTGACCCGCTTTGCAGGATACGGTTGGCAAACATTGCGCGTGGAAGACGGCAATGATCTAAAGGCAATCAATCAAGCCATTAAAGAAGCTCAAAGCGACCCGCTTCGCCCGACCATCATCGAGATCAAGACGATTATCGGGTATGGCAGCCCGAACAAAGCCGGCAAGGGCGGCCATGCGGGCCCGCACGGTTCTCCGCTGGGCGCGGAAGAAGCGGTTCTGACGAAACGCGCATACGGCTGGCCGGAAGACAAAACATTTTATGTGCCGGATGAAGTGCGCGACTATTTTGCCCAAATCAAAGCAAACGGCGAACAAGCGGAAAAGGCGTGGAAAGAACTTTTTGCGCAATATAAACAGGCGTATCCGGAGCAAGCCAGAGACTTTGAACTGGCCGTTGCGGATCAACTGCCGGCGGGCTGGGATGAAGCGTTGCCCGTGTATTCGCCTGCGGATAAGGCGATTGCCACCCGCGCCGCTTCCGGCAACGCGATCAATGCGATTGCGCCGAAAGTGCCGTGGCTTGTAGGCGGCTCGGCGGACCTGGAATCGTCGACCAATACGCATATGAAAGGAATTCCCGTTTTTCACCGGGAAAGCTATGCCGGACGCAACATGTACTTCGGCGTGCGTGAATTTGCCATGGGCGCCGCGGCGAACGGGTTGGTGCTGCATGGAGGCTTGCGGCCATATGTCGGAACGTTCTTCGTCTTTTCCGATTATGTTCGCCCGGCTATTCGTCTCGCGTCCATCATGAAGGTTCCGGTTATTTATGTGTTTACCCACGACAGCATCGGCGTTGGCGAGGACGGACCGACTCATGAACCGATCGAACAACTGCCTGCTTTGCGGGTTATCCCCGGCGTGACCGTATTGCGCCCGGCGGACGGCAACGAAACATCGTTTGCCTGGAAGTACGCGCTGGAGAATAAGGAAGGCCCATGCGCGCTGGTGTTGACACGCCAGGCGCTGCCGCATCTGGAAGGCACGTTGGAACGCGGCAAGACCGGATTGGCCAAAGGCGGTTATGTGCTTTCCGATGCGCAAGGCGCGATCAAAGCGCAAATTATCGCCACCGGTTCGGAAGTGCAGCTGGCCGTAAAAGCACAGCAAAAGCTTGCGGAAGAAGGCATTGCTGTTCGCGTGATCAGCATGCCGAGCCGCGAATTGTTTGATCGCCAGCCGCAGGCTTATCGGGATTCGGTCATCCTGCCGGACGTGAAGGCGCGTTTGGCTGTCGAGATGGCGCAACCGCTCGGATGGGAGCGTTACGTTGGCGATGCCGGCCGCGTGTTGGGCATCGACCGATTCGGCGCGTCCGCACCCGGCAGCAAGGTGATCGAAGAGTACGGCTTCACCGTCGACAACGTCGTTCGTCTGGTGAAAGAAATGCTCGCATAAGTCCATATGAACGGCTAAGCCGCCGGAACTCATCCGGCGGCTTTTATGCATGATCGCTGGAATTTATAGATTGCAAGGTATTAAATGAAGCGCAATAATACACCTTAATTTTTTGAAATCCAGCTTTTTTGAGTTTGTAGCGCAAAAATGCACTTGAAAATTTAAAAAATGCCTTTTTCTGAAAATGAAGAGCAGATTCGACCTACATTTCAAAAATATTTATGAAATCCGAAATTTATAGTGCAGATTTGCGCTACAATTTACCGAATGGCGTTTTTAGGCGCAGGCGCTCGCAGGCGCCTCATTTTTCCGCATGCCGATTGATGTATTGTTCCAAACGGTGCATGACATACGGCGGCACGCCCGACAGCATGCATCCGTAGCGGAAAGTCCCGTCGTGCTGTGATTCAACGCGAATAATTTTGGCGATGACCGGGGGCAGGTCCGCTTCTTTCTGCAAATGTACGATCACAAACATATCCTGCGCCAACGGGGAGGCCGATGAAATGAGCAGGCCCGTTTCGGAAATGTCGTGCAGCTTGCCGTCGATAAATTGCCCGGAGAACGATCCTTCCTGCTGCCATTGATGAACCGAGATTTTGATATCCAATCCCATGGGAACGCGAATATGCTTGCGGCGGTCCGGATCCTGTACGGTGGCGGCGCTGTTTTCCCCGGAAACGGTAAACCGGCGAATCTTGTGCCCGATCCACTCTTCGTAACATTGGATAATCGCGGACATATCCGCCTCCCCCAGCCCTTTGTTCGCAGCCATCTGAAAAATGCTTCTGGCGTTTTGCATAAGCGGCAACGGAATCGCGAGCG
Organism: Bacilli bacterium; assembly: GCA_036381315.1. Classification (NCBI taxonomy): domain Bacteria; kingdom Bacillati; phylum Bacillota; class Bacilli; species Bacilli bacterium. Next base: position 10,204 of record DASVDB010000081.1, read on the forward strand.
ATGTGGCAAAATCCGCGGCCAAATTCAAATCTTTCAGCATCAGATTGAGCGCAAATTGCACGCTGAAATCGCGGTCCAAAATTTTATCCTGCTTCAATTCCACCTGCTTGCTCGCTGCCGAACCGTTCTTGACGATATCGAGAAACTTTTCCGGGTTTAAGCCGGATTTGACGGCCATCGCCAGTCCCTCCGCCATGGCGGCGGAATGAATGGCAACCATCGCATTGTGCGCAAGCTTCGTTTGCGATCCGTATCCGCTAGGTCCCATATAGACAATTTTTTGTCCCATTGCCTGAAAAACGTCCTGATTGGCGAGAAATACGTCTTCATTTCCGCCGACCATAATCGTAAGCGTGCCCGCTTCGGCGGCAGGTTTGCTGCCGGTAACCGGCGCGTCAAGAAAATCGGAAAAGCGCGTGGCGAGTTCTTGGGCAAGCATCCTGCTTATACCGGGGGAAGCGGTGCTGCAGTCGATTGCCGTCACACCTGGCCGTACGCCCGCCAAGATGCCTTCGGGTCCCAGGTAAACGTCGCGAATCGCTTGATCGTTACTGAGCATCGTAATAACCGTATCTGCGGCGCGGGCCACTTCCGCCGGGGAATGAACCGCTTCCGCGCCCATTTTCACCAAAAAATCCGTCTTATCCCATGTCCGGTTGTAGACCACCAGTTCAAAGCCTGCTTTTCGCAAATTCGCAGCCATTGGCAATCCCATGACACCGAGACCGATGAACCCCAATATTTTCATCCCGATCACCTCGACTCTCATTGTAGCATGTCCCAGGAAAAGGGAAAACCACTGTGCATGAGCTTTCACAAATGATTAAAATTGTGGTATTTTTAATACAATCGATAAAGTATGCTATATTTCAGTATACTTAAATAAAAGGAGTGGAACGCATTGGGACAATCCGTTCGTTTTGACTATGGAAAGGCGCTTGGTTTCGTCGCGCAGCATGAGGTGGATTATCTGGCACCCGCTGTCCGCACCGCGCATGAGTTGCTGCACCAAAAAACAGGGGCCGGCTCCGATTATTTGGGCTGGATCGACCTGCCTGTCGATTATGACAAAGAAGAATTTTCCCGCATCAAAAAAGCCGCGGCCAAAATACGGAGCGATTCGGACGCGCTCGTCGTCATCGGCATCGGCGGCTCGTATTTGGGCGCCCGCGCAGCGATCGAAATGCTCGGACACTCTTTCTATAATGTGCTTCCCAAGGACAGGCGGAAAACGCCGGAAATATATTTCGCCGGGAACAACATCAGTTCTACATATTTGACGCATTTGCTGCAGGTGCTGGAAGGCAAGGACGTTTCCGTCAACGTCATCTCCAAATCGGGAACGACGACCGAACCGGCAATCGCCTTTCGGATTTTCAAAGAATATCTGGAAAAGAAATACGGCAAAGACGGCGCGCGCGGACGCATTTACGCCACGACCGACAAAGCGAAAGGCGCGCTGAAAAAACTGGCGACGGCGGAAGGCTACGAGACGTTTGTCATCCCCGATGACGTCGGCGGCCGGTATTCCGTTTTAACCGCTGTCGGGCTTTTGCCGATTGCTGTCGCCGGCATTGATATTGAAGCCATGATGCAGGGAGCGGCGGACGCGCGCAACGAATACGCATCCCCCAACCTCGCCGACAATGCCAGCTACTGTTACGCGGCGGTGCGCAACGCGTTGTACCGCAAAGGCAAGGCGATTGAAATACTGGTCAACTATGAACCGTCGCTGCATTACTTTTCGGAATGGTGGAAACAGCTTTACGGAGAAAGCGAAGGCAAGGACAACAAAGGAATTTATCCGGCGTCCGTAGATTTTTCCACCGACTTGCATTCCATGGGCCAATTTATCCAGGAAGGCAGCCGCAATCTGTTTGAAACGGTCATTCAGGTGGAAAAACCGATAGCGCAGATTGAAATCGGGGCGGATGCGGAAAATCTGGACGGACTAAACTACCTGAGCGGAAAAACGATGGACTTCGTTAACAAAAAAGCTTTCGAAGGCACCATGCTTGCGCATACGGACGGAGGCGTGCCCAACCTGATTGTGACGATTCCGGAAATCTCGCCGTACTGGTTCGGCTATCTTGTTTATTTCTTCGAAAAAGCTTGCGGAATCAGCGGTTACCTGTCCGGCGTCAACCCGTTCGACCAGCCCGGCGTGGAAGCTTATAAGAAGAACATGTTCGCGCTTTTGGGCAAGCCGGGGTATGAATCGGAAAAAGCCGCTTTGGAAGCGCGACTGAAGTAAATGTAAGGAGTTTGCATGCTGGATTCGTATAAAACCGTACAAGATTACGGAGAAAAGCAAATCATCATTAAAAAGTCGCGTTTTATCGGGCAAGCCAAACCGGTTGAAAACGAGCAAGAAGCGCTTTCCTTTATCGAGGAGATCCGGAAACGGCATTGGTCGGCAACGCACAATTGCTTTGCGTACGTGGCGGGAGACCGCGACCAGTTCCAAAAACAATCGGACGACGGCGAACCCCAGGGAACGGCGGGCAAGCCGATTTTGGAAATAATAAAGCAAAAGGAACTGAAAAATGTCGCGATCGTCGTCACGCGTTATTTCGGCGGCGTCATGCTCGGCGCCGGCGGACTGATTCGGGCGTATGCGGACGGGGCTCAAGCCGCTCTGGAAGCCGCCCGAATCGTCACCAAAACGCTGCATTGCAAAGTGAAAATCGAGATCGATTATCCATGGTTGGGCAAACTGGAAAATGAACTGCGTCATCGCGGCATCCTGATGGGACAAACGGAATTTACCGACCGCGTCGCTTTGACGTGCCTGCCTTTGGCGGCGGAATCCGCTTCCTTTGCGGCATGGGTGACGGATCTCACCCAAGGGCAGTGCGTGATTACGCATGGCGAACCCGAGTATGTCATGCATCCGGCGTGAAGCGATCCGGTACAGCGGATGAATCCTTTTTGCATTCGGTTACGTAGAAATAATTGAATGTGGATTTTACCTTTATCGTCATGGATCAACCTCGCCAAAATATGCATGGGGAGTGGGGGTTTGCGGCATGCAAATGTGGATTTTCTGGTTTGCGATCGGCATCATTCTGATTATTGCGGAGATGGCCTCGTTCACATTTTATCTTTTCTGGTTGGGAGTAGGGGCGTTGGCGGCCGCGGTCGTTTCCCTGATTGCTCCGGACACGGTTTGGCTGCAGATTGTGATTGGCTCGATTGTCGCCGTTGTCCTGACTTATTTTACCCGCCCGTTCACGAAGAAGATTCAAGGTGCAAAAGGCTACAAAGATGCGGCGGACGAGTTGATCGGCAAACAGGCCGATGTCGTTGAACCGATATTGCCCGGGAAAATCGGCATTGTCCGTGTCGGCGGCGATATCTGGAGCGCAACGTCGGATGAAGCGCTCGATTTGGGCGAAAAAGCAATAGTGGTCAGCAGAAGCAGCACCTTGCTTCATGTTTATAAATGGAAGGGAGAGTAATGTAAATGTCAGGTGGATTGATTTTTGCCATTGTCATCGTATTTTTTGTGATCGTCCTGGTGGCGATGTCGGTCAAGATTGTGCCGCAGCAAATCGTGGGCGTGCTTGAGCGATTGGGCAAGTTTCACAAGCTTTTGCATCCCGGATTGAACATTGTCATCCCGATTATCGATCACGTCAGGATGTATCACGACCTGCGGATTCAACAGGCGAATGTGCCGCCGCAGACAGTCATTACCAAGGACAACGTGCAAGTGCAGATCGACACAATTATTTTCTATCAGGTTGTCTCCCCTGACCAGGCGACTTACGGTATTTCCGATTTTGTCATGGGGGTTCGCAACATTACGACCGCAACATTGCGGCAAATTATCGGCAAGATGGAACTGGACGAGACGTTGTCCGGCCGGGAAAAAATTTCCGCGGAAATCCGCGTGGCATTGGACGAGGCGACGGAGAAATGGGGCGTTCGCATCGAACGGGTGGAAGTCGTCGACATCAAACCGCCGGCTGATATCCAGGAAGCGATGGACAAACAAATGAAAGCGGAACGCAACCGCCGCGCCATCATTTTGGAGGCGGAAGCGGCGAAACAGGATATGATTCTCCGCGCGGAAGGGGACAAAACAAGCAAAATCCTCCGCTCCGAAGGGGAGAAGGAGGCGCGCATCCTGCAGGCGGAAGGGCAAAGCCGTTCACAGGAACTGGAGGCCGAAGGCCAGGCCAAGGCGATCCGTTTGATCGCCGAAGCGGAGCGCAACCGCATCGAGCAGTTGCTTGCTTCCGGACTTGACGAAACCGTGTTGGTCTATAAATCGTTTGAGGCTTTAAAGGAAATCGCGAACGGCGAAGCCAACAAAATATTCCTTCCGACCGGGGCGGCGGACGCGCTCGCCAGCGTCGGCGCAATCGGCGAAATGTTCAAAAATAAACCGGATAAAAAATAACGCGTTTTTGCCAGAGGAGGCTGCCCGCCTGAAATTTTTTTGAAGGTCGGGGCAGCCTTCGCTGTCCGGCTTTTTCCTTCCGCCGCCTAATTATTCTCTTCGTACTTTCGTACTATTAAGAAAAGGATGTGCAGATCGTGATTCGAATCGGAGTAATCGGACAATCGGGGCAAATCGCGGCAGAAGTGGCGCAATTGGCTGAAGAGATCGGGGCTGCGATAGCCAAACACAAGGCAGTGCTTTTATCGGGCGGCACCAACGGAGTCATGGAGGCGGTATCGCGTGGAGCCAAACAGGCGGGCGGCCTGGTGGTCGGAATTTTGCCGGGAGATACACTGGAATTGGCAAACCCGTATATTGACATTCCGATCAATACCGGGTTTGGCTTTGATTACCGCAGTCTCATTTTAGTGCATTCTTCCGACGCGATCATTATGATTGGCGGCGGAAACGGAACGCTTGGCGAATTGTCGGCGGCGTATTTAAACCGCAAACCGGTGGTCGTGGTCGAAACCTCCGGCGGTTGGGCGGCCAGGGTGAAAGAAGTGGCTTATGAAGGCAAATATTTGGATGTGCGCAAGACGATCACCCTCGACTATTCCGAAAGCGCCGAAACTGCCGTCGAACTGGCTTTGAACAGGGCAAAAGAACATGTTTCGCAAGCTGCGCCAAAGAACCCGGAAGGCTAACAAACGCCGGCTTGCGGATGAATCTGTGGCCAACGCCCCAGACGGTTAATAAAAGAACGGGAAATGCACTCTTCTGATCCCGAAAAACGGGAACCGAAACCGCCGGAAACGGCGAAATCTGCGGGGGTATCCGAAACCGAACGGATAACCTCCGAACGGGTAGCCAAAGGGATAGCCTCCGCCAAACGGATAACCGCCATACGGATACATCCCGCCAAAGGGGTATTGCCGGTCAACGTTGTCATCCATATCGCCGGAAGGGAGGAGCATTTCCAGATAGTCGTCGTCCATTCCGTCGATGATCCCTTCAAAAACGTTTCCGTCTGTCGCCTCGATCTGAACGAAATGCAAGTGCAGATTTTTGCACATGGCGTGCATTTGCTGCTTGTGGTCAGGGGGGGTTGCCATTTGCATTTCAGGCATATTGTGCATGAGCGATCTTCTCCTTTTTTTTGCTGCATTATATGCAACATCTGGGCGTTTGTGCTTATACCCAAAAAAAGATCCGCCGTATCGGTTGATCCGGCGGTCTTCCCGTTTTACTTAACCCACTTATTGCCCCACTTTTGCACTTCATCCATGACCGATTTTAAATCTTTTCCTTTTTCCGTCAATTCGTATTCGATTCTCACAGGCGTTTCCGGATAAACCCGGCGAACGAGCAAGCCCTCCGCTTCCAGTTCCTTGAACCGGTCGGACAGCATGCGGTCGCTCATGCTCGGAATCATTTCCGATATGTCTTTAAAGCGCTTGGGGCCATCCAACAGCGCACGGATCATCAAGCCTGTCCACCGTTTTCCAAGCAGTTCGAACGCAGCCTCGAATTTGGGGCACAGTTGGTGATTATCCAAAAGAATACGCCTCCCTTTCTCTTTATTTTATCATAGTTACTTGACATTAGTAAGTGAAATAATTTAATATACTTACATAAAGTAAGCATCTTATTTTTAACTATTTTATAATGATATTTCAGGGAGGTAAGAATTATGGCAAAGGCAAAATGGGTCGTTGACCAGTCGCACAGCAGCATCGATTTTACAATTCGGCACATGATGATTTCCAAAGTGAAAGGAGCATTTCACGACTTCACGGCGGAAATTGAAGCGGACCCGGAAGATCTGACAACGGCGCAAATTCAGTTCTCCGTGGATTTGAACAGCATCGATACGCGCAACGGCGACCGCGATGCGCACTTGCGTTCAGCCGACTTTTTTGATGTGGAGAAATATCCGAAGATGACGTTCCAGGCGGTCCGCATTGAGAAAAAAGGCGAAGGCGAATATGAAGTAACCGGCAATCTGACGATTCGCGACGTGACGTTGCCGCAAACGTTTACCGTTACATACGAGGGTTCGGGCAAAGACCCGTGGGGCAACGAGAAAGTCGGATTCAGCGCCGCCGGCGTCATCAACAGAAGCGACTACGGTTTGACTTACAACGCTGTGCTGGAAACCGGCGGCGTGCTGATCGGCGATGAAGTGAAGGTTTCGCTGGAAATCGAAGCGTCGAAGCAAGCGTAATGAGCGAAATCGATGTGCAGGCGGGGCGATACGAGTAACATGGGAATCGCCGGAAGTGCCCGGTATGAATTCGCCTGTCATCGCAATGACGGGAAAGGGGACAGCGGGGTTATCCCGCTGTCCTGCTTTGACGTTGCAGATCAGCAAGCACGCGGCCTTTGTAAGCCTCCTCCATTGCTTTGCGCCTTTGTGCCTTCGCGCCTCTTCGCCTTGGCCTCGTATAACGCCTGACCCCGAATCCCAACTTGTCGTGCGAAACTTATCCCCAATCTATTCACATCTTATCCACAAGTTATCCACAAACAGCAAAAGTTTTCCACAGCCCGGAATTGCCCATCGGGATCGCTGTTTCCAAATCTGTGCCGACGCCTCTTATCGCCAGTGTAATCCTCCTGCGCACCTCTAAAACGGGAGAATCACCTTCTTGCCCAATCCTACAATGGGTGGGCCGCCTCCCTTTACAACGCAAAAAGGTGAACCGCCTTCCCGCCAAACGCGAGCGTTCCCCCCTGCTCACCGCGAGCGCTCCCCCTTTGCATACAGCGAGTGTTACCCTCCCGGCGCACCTCTAACGGACGCAGCAGAGGCTATTTGCTGAAAAAAGGCTGATTTGAAATTTTAACGGACGCAGTGGAGGCTATTTGTCGTTTCAATGCCTGCATATCTGGGAAAATGCCCAAATAAGCTCTCCTACGTCCGTTAGAATCAAAAAGGCGGCAATTTGTGCAAAATAAGCTCTCCTACGACCGTTAAAGTTGGCAAGCAGGCAAACCGGCCGGGTTTCCGACAGACCGTACCAGATTCGCTCGTAACATATGGCGAGGAGCCGGAATACGGGGAGAAGTATTCCGCAGATGATAGGGCATGTGCCCTATATCTTTTTTTCAATTAGTCGTTTATAGTAAATATGGAATAACTTAGACGATGTGTAATCCAGATTGGTAGGGATAAGAGAAATGAGCAAGGGGATATTCAATAAATTCCTCAGCAATATCCACGACTTGGATGAGTTTGATTTTATGCGTATGGTTGTTATTCAAAAAAACTAAGAATCGAAGATGTTCAGTGCCGCTCCCTCTGGCGTTGAGCATACTTTCTATACTTTTCTTTTGGTATTGATGATAGTAATATCTTTCTTGCTGTTCAAAAGACATAGTAAATTTACTTATTAATTATTACCCTAACCTGTTTAATGTGGATGACAGGATTTCGTAAAAACGTTCCGCATCTGCTTCGCGGGAAATTTCCACGTTTCCATCCTGTGCTGCCCGAAACGAAGTAGCTCCCATGAACGTTTCCGCCTCGGTTTCAACCCGGACAAAACCTTTTGCAAATTGGCAAACATCGGGGTGAAAAATGCAAACTGCAGCCAACGCGTCATGCAGTGTCAACTTATGCGAACTTTCAAGCCACGCATTTCCAAAATCAAAGACCGCTTTCATCAAATCGGAATCCGGACGAAAAAGTTCCCTCGCTTTTGCTGCCTCTACCGTCAATCTGTCGGTGATTTCAAGCGTAATTGCCCGGTAGATCGCCACTTTAGCGGCAAAAACAATTTTGGATGCGAGCGGATCAGCCCATGAGTTCCAATTGTAATAAGCTTCAGGCAATTGCTCTTTGCCAAAATATCCGTTCATCACATAGAGTCCTTTTAACAGTGAGGGGGCATCGGGATATGTGCTGAACAAAGTTGCAATATTGGTCATGCTTCCAATTCCAAGCAACACAATCTCACGCGGATTAGCCTTGATCATCTCATACATAAATGCTGGCGCATCCGCTTTTTCATAGATGTCGTGTTCCCAGTTTGCCAATGCCGCTGCGCCGTCCGGGGTCGGATATAAAGGGACGGGCTGCAAAGTTGTATCCAATCCGGCCACAATCGGAATATCCTTCCTGACTGTTCTACAAATCGCATTTGCAACTGCCGCCCTCTTCTCCGATTCACCGGACACCGTTGTAATGCCGACTAAATTACACCGCGGCTCTTTTAATAAATATGCCAGGCAAATTGCATCATCAATATCTCCGCCGATATCCGTATCAAGCAATACTTTTTCCAATTGTTGTTGCCTCCCGTGTTAGCTTCTCATCATCAGAATGGCTTCCAGTCCTCGGGAATACAAGGAGAGGTAATTACCATGGCCCAGCGTTCGCTTGCCGAAAGAGGAACTAAAGCCATTGCCGAGTGAGGAAATGCTCGCCCCTTTCCGGTTCGAAAGTCGGAAAGTCAGCCAGGTGCCGCTCGATCCCGCCGCCAATCTTTCTTTCATGTCGTCAGCGCCCGTTATGAGCGAGGGATCCGGCCTTGACACCATCTACGATGACAAATTTACCGTGGAATTTAAGACCGATGTGACGGTGGATGTTAATGAATAAGCCCAAAATACTGTTCCAACGTAATTCCTTTGTCCATAATCGCTTCTGCGGCTTCTATTCCCACATAGCGATAATGCCACGGTTCATATGGGAACCCTGTTACCTCTTCCATCCCTTTTGGATAACGAAGAATAAATCCGTATTCCGCGCAATGCTTGGAAAGCCACTTAAACTGCGGTGTTAATTCGAAATGCTCGTTCCCCTTGGTACCCACGTCAAAGGCAAGCCCTGTTTCGTGCTCGCTCTCACCGGGCTTCGCTGCGGTACCGTCTGTGGTAGTGTTATAAAGCTCCCTCTGCTCTTCGCGCGTTCGGTATCCGCTGGTAATGTAAAACCCGCTCACGCCGTCCTGCTGCGCTGCCGCAAACATGGCGTTCATTGCCTCAAAAACATGCTTGGAAAGTTTTATGTCCGAGCGCATCAGCAGAAAGTGCTTGTTACTTTGTTTGTAAAGATTTACAAGGTTTTCGGGCCGATAATCTTCCGGTAGCGGATTGTCGGCGTTAACAAGCAAGATATCATTTGGCGAATGATTTGTTTGCAAAATTTCTGTTGATGGTAGGTAGCGGAGCTCGGTCTTAATGTTGCTTTGGCCGACGTCGACACTGCCTCCATGATTCCCGTATTTTAAAAAGGATACTGCAACAATGCACAATATCAATAAAAAAAACGATTTTCGCCGCATCCTTTTTCCGCTCATAAAAGTTCCTCCCGTAATAAAAGCATTTGCGTTCATCACGGGTACTATTATGGAGAAACCGCCTGAATTCATCCTGTAGTCTGTCTGTAGTTTGTCTGAAGCATCATCTGGGGCGTCCCATCACAAAGTGGCTCAGATAAAACAGTTGTGCGAAACGCAATACGACACAGACCGTCAATGCTGAAGCGAGAAAATTTATTACCGGAGCAGCTTTGCTTTTAAAAACTTTGAACAACAAGGTATAAATCCCTATTCCGATAATCCCGCCGAGCGTATTGCCAAGCAGGTCGGTTACATCTGTTCTCCCCAATGCAAAGATCAATTGAAGTATTTCATAAGCGAGGGTTAGTCCGGTAATCGGCAGCATTTTTCTCATGAAAGACCATTTGGTTAGTAAACTGATGTAAACCCCAAGAGGTATAAAAAGTAGTATGTTGTAGATAATTTCACGTAGGTTTAAAACTCCATTGTCATCGAATGACCCATGAAACGGAATCAGGTTGATGACTCGCACCGTTTCCGACGCGGAAGAATAAAAAGGCAGTTTGAAAAGGATTACATTTGTTAAAAGCAAGATATATATCATAAGCAACACTATTGTAAGAGCGGTTTGCTTTCTTAGTAGCATCCATAAAACACCTCCTATAGTATGACAAGCATATTCGAATTATGGCGTCCCAATCTGAATTCTCTCTGTAGACGCTTGCGGCAAGTCTATCCAGAACTGTACGCCGTCCCGGGCATTTTCCAAAGCGAACGGTATTCCCATCGCTTCAAGCGTTTTTTGGACTATCGTCAGTCCCAATCCGCTATGACCGCTTTTTCGACTTCGTGCCTTATCAACACGGTAAAACGGTTCAAACAGCTTTGGCAGAACATCATCCGCTATTTTCACACCTGTGTTCAGTACGCTTAGTCGATATTTGTCTGAAACCATCTCACACCAAATCCGAATCTCACCGCCGCTCGGAGTATTCTGCACCGCGTTAAGTACAACATTTGAGAGAGCGCGTTTCAGCATATTGTAGTCGGCGAGAGCGGTCACCCCGCTTGGAATGTTTGTGATGATGCGCAGACCATCCGCTTCCGCCAATGCCTGATAGTTTTGTAAAATGTCCGCGACGATTTGCCCGATGTTCAATTTCTCAATCGCGGGAATAATTTTACCTTCGCTCAGGCTAACAATCTCCAGTATTTCGGAAATCATCTCATTTTGCGAGTCTATGAGTTTCAAGCACTCACGCATGTATTTGGGATGGTCTTTATAGTCTCCAATGTTTGCGAGCATTCCCTCAAGCAATACGCTCGTCGCGGCAATAGGTGTTTTTAGTTCGTGGGAAACCGCCGAAAAGAAGTAACGCTGTGTTTCCGTAAGCTGCTGTTCGCGCTCAATGTCATACTTTAGCTTCAATATTTGCCGCGCATAGATGTACGCCGCTAACATGCTTATCGCAAGTACTGCGATTACTATGACAATGACCCGCTTTGTTAAACTTTTATAGACGTAAATGAGCGAGTCGCCCGGCACCAAGATATCGTATTCAGCACCGCGATACACTGTATACGGCGGAGGCGCGCCGACGCCCGGTGCAGTGTTGCGATCGGTTTCGTCGCCGAATAAATTGGTATCGGGCGTGGCAAAGATCGTATTGCCTTCCTTATCCCTAATAACAAACGGAAGAGATTGGTTTTTTTCGTAAAAGCGCTTCGCTGATTCGACAATATCAGTGCCGTCGTACGTTCCGGTTACGATACGCTGATAACTTCTGGCGATGTGATTAACGTTTTGCGTTCTGTAGTATGAAATGATTTGTGCCGAAAATAAAAACGCCGTCACTCCGACTAATAGCACAGCGAAAACGGTCGTATATAGGAAGGTCTTTACAAATATCCCGTTTCGCCTCATTTCTCGGTTGCCTCCAATCGGTAGCCTACGCCGCGAATCGTCTTGATCATATTCTCAGGCAGCTTCGACCTGATATTTTTGATATGGGTGTGAATGGTGCTTGCGTCACCATCAAAATCGTATCCCCACACACGGGACAGTAAGGCTTCGTGGGTTAGTGTCCTGCCCTTATTTTGCACCAACAGCAAAAGTATCTCGAATTCCTTGAAGGTCAAGGGCAACTCTGTATCGTCATAAAGTGCTGTGAATTCTTCCGGGAGAAGCGTTAATTTCCGATAGTGGACTTCTTTTGCCAGCGCGCCGCTTCGCCGAAGCAGGGCTTCAACACGTTTCAGCAGCAACTGAATTTTAAACGGCTTTGTCACATAGTCGTCCGCTTCCTCATCAAACGCTCTGATTTGGTTTTCGTCATCGGAAAGTGCGGTCAACATCAAAACTGGCGTATTGTTCAGTTTGCGAAACTCACGCAAAAGTTCATGCCCGCTCATGCGGGGTAACATGATATCGAGAATCACAAGCTGATAGGCATTGTCAAAAAACATGGCGTGCGCCTCATCGCCGTCCATGCAGGCGTCTACCTTATATCCCGCTTCGGATAAAAAGGCTTTGACTGTATTGCAGATATGCTCATCATCCTCGACAAGCAGAATTCGTATAGACATAAGCATCCCTCCTGTCGCCGCTCACATCTTTTTGACGGAAAAGGGCGGCGATTTGTAATGTTCATCAACGGGAAGGAAAAAGGATGGGGCTTTTATACAAGTAAATACAAGCTATGCTATTTCCACATAAACAACACTCACTTCATTCGAACCATCAATACTACCGACTCCACATGCGCCGTGTGCGGGAACATATCCACAGGCTGCACCCATTGGAGCTTGAAGCCTTTTGCGAGCAGTACAGCGCAATCCTTGGCCAGCGTGGATGGATTGCAGGAGACATAGACAAACCGTTTCGGGCGGATTTGTGCGATTGCCTGCAGTAATTCCGGTGCACAGCCGGAGCGGGGCGGATCAGCAACGATCACATCGGGGCGAAAACCTTGCTTGCTCCATTGCGGCAGTAATTCTTCCGCTTTTCCCGCGTAGAAGTGCGCGTTCTTCATGCCGTTTGTGTCGGCGTTGCGGCGGGCGTCTTCCACTGCCTCGTCAATGGCTTCGATGCCTCTCACTTCCCGCGCTTCGGAAGCAAGCCATAACGCGATTGCTCCGGTGCCGCAGTAAGCATCAACAACGGTTTCCCGACCGGTTAGAGCCGCGGCTTCTTTGACTTTGTCGTACAGCATCTCAGCCTGCTTCGGGTTCAATTGGAAAAAGGCGCGCGGCGACAAGGAAAAACGCAGGTTCCGCAGCCGTTCCTCAATCGTCTCTTTACCCCAAAGAATCGTTGTCTTTTCGCCAAACACCAGCGGCGTATCGGTCGCATTCACATTATGCGCAATGGTTACAACCTCGGGAAGGGCGCTCCGAACACGCGCGATTAGTTTTTCCGCAGCAGGCAGTTTCTCTTTTTTTGTGATAAAAGTAAGCTGCGACTCCCCCTTGCCGGCAAGGGTCGTTCGGATTACGACAGTGCGCAGGTCGCCGCGTTTGGTCCGCTCATCATAAACAGGCATATTCAGTTCCTGCAAAATCCGTCTGACGGCAACCGCTATCCGGTTGATTGCCGGATGTTGGATGGGGCATTCCTCCATCTCCACAATTTCATGCGTTCCCGGGCGGTATAGCCCAAGTACGGTTTTGCCATTGATAAAGCCTGCTTGCAGCTGAGCTTTCGTGCGATAATGCCAAGGGTTTTCCATGCCGATAATAGGGCGAAGCGGGAGTTTGTCCAATCCGGTATAACGAAAGAAGGCTTCTTTAACCAACTCTTCCTTCGCTTTTAGCTGCCCTTCATAATGCATATGCTGCAATTGGCTGCAGCCGCCGATTTCGCAATTCGGGTTGGCGGGTTTGATGCGGTATGGTGACCTTTTTTCGATAACAACCAAAGATGCGCGAATAAACGTTTTTTCCACTTTCACAACTTTGGCTTTTACGACTTCATCAGGCAAAGCGCCGGGGATAAACACCGCCTTTTTGCGGTAATATCCGACGCCTTCCCCGTTAATGCCGATGCGTTTGATTGTTGCCACAATGATGTCGCCGGTTTTTATTTGTTCGGCGTTGCTTGTTTCCGCCACGATGATTGGTTTTGCCGCCAATTTGCGACGAGGTCTCGGTTGATTGGGCATCTGCATCTCTCCGTATCACAAATTAAATGTGCCTTAACTATATCATGGACGGGATGCTTTTTGCATGTTTTAGCGCTCGGGCTGTAATCGCATCGCTTGTCGGTTGATGTATTATTTTAACACAAAATGGTCCGGCGTGATTGCCGGGCTGCCATTCTAACGGACGCAGGAGAGATTATTTTGCGCAAATTGCCACCTTTTTGATTCTAACGGACGCAGGAGAGCTTATTTGGGCATTTTTCCAGATATTCAGGCGTTGAAACGACAAATAGGCTCTACTGCGTCCGTTACATTTTCAAATCAGCCTTTTTTCGGCAAATAGCCTCAGTTGCGTCCGTTAGCGTTAGACGGGAAGTGTGAACACCCGTGTTGCGTTAGGCGGGAAGGCGCTCCATTCGTTTTAGAGTTGAGTAAGGAGGCGGTCTCCCACCTATTTTTAGCGTCGTGTAGCGAGGCTTAACATTTACTAAGTGCAAGTTCTGGAAGCCGACCGCCATAAAGAACATATCCGCTTGCCGATTTAGGCGGTGATTCGCAGCGTACGAGGTGCTATAATGGCATTTTTGCCGATATAGGCGCGGATTGGTTCCGCATGGTGTGCTATATCGGCATTTTTGCCGATATGGGCGGTGAATCACTCCGCACGGGGTGCTATATCGGCATTTTTGCCGATATAGGCGGTGATTCGCAGCGCACGAGGTGTTATAACGGCATTTTTGCCGATATAGGCGCTGGATCACTCCATATGGTGTGCTTTATCGGCATTTTTGCCGATATGGGTGCCGATTCGCTGCAAAGGGAACGGGTAGCGGTGCGGTGGAACACGGGTCTGTGGCGTGCGGCGTCAACGGTCGGTGGAACATGGGTCTGCGGCGTGCGGCATCAACGGTGCGGAGGGACGGGATCGCGACGCGGTGGGGCACATGCTTGCGGGGCATGGCGCCAACGGTGCGGTGGAACGCGGGCCCGCGGCGTGTGGCGCTGATCGCACCAGCCGGCAGAAGCGAGGATGGCCGCAAACGCTACGCTGAAAGTCGCGCATGCGATCGTCGAGCGCTACGCCGAAAGTCGCGTACGCGAAAACGGCCCGGCGCAGATGCCGAACCGTTTTCCCGACCGCAGCTCTCTCTTTTTCCTATCCGCAAAAAGCGAGTTTATCTGGAGCGAATCTCCTGTCGCATAAACCAAACGTAGGCGATGGCAAAGCAGATTAGGGTCGCGGCGATCAGCCCCGTTAGCTGCGGCCACACCAACAGCAAGCTTTGCCCCAATGGCAGCGGTCCGGGAAGCGCGCCGTAAGCTTGTTCGTATGTGATCAAACCCAGGGCGCGCGTCTCCGGCATTAACAGGGTTTGCGTGGCGTCGCTGAACAGCTGGCTGGGCGAAAGCCGCGACAAAAACTGAATCGTATGCGCGTATCCCAGAATCTCATCGGTGCTGGCGGTTTGCGACGGCGCCAGGGCGTTCCCGATCAAATTGATGATCATCGAGTAAAACACCGAGAAGAACAGCCAAACGCCGATGCCCGACAACGCCGATGTAGCCGGCTGGCGAAACCGGACGGAAAACAGAATCGCCAAATTAAGCCAGAACGCTACATAAAATACGCTTAGGGCAAGAAAAGCCAGCAACCGCAGAAATTCTTCCGGGGTCGGCGGAATGCCGATGTTGAACAGCCCCAAACCCATGGTCACAAAACCGAGGCCGAAAAAGAGAATCGCGATGATGATCAATGCCGCTGTGAATTTCGCGTTAATAATGTAATCGCGATGGATCGGCTGCGACATAATGCGGGACAACGTGCCTTTGTTGCGTTCCGAGTTGACGGCGTCAAAGCCCAGCCCGATTCCGAGCAACGGGCCCAAGAAGCTGATGAACGTAATAAAATTGGGCATTGTGCCGTCCGATAAAGTAAACAGCTTGAGAAACAGGAACGAGTTTAAGCCGTCCTGGCTCGGATCGACGCTGCGAATGCCGGAAAAGGCGGTATAAAGCGAGCCGATGCTGGTCAACAGCATGATCCCCACGAGAATCAGGAAACGCCAACTCGTAACCGTATCCGTTATTTCTTTATGCACGATCACCCAAAACGGATGAACCGGCTTGTTTTTTTCTTTCCGACCGGCTGCCAGTCGCTGCAGCCATTTGCTCCATTTAGCGGCTTGTTCCACCGGTATCCCCCCCTTCGAAATAGCGGTGGTAAATTTCATCCAGCCCGTATTGTTTTTTGTTCAAATGGTACAAGGAACAACCCGATTCGATAATCAATTTGGGAAGTTCGCTCGCGATATCGCGCGAACAACCGACAATAAACAGGCCGTTCTGTCTGTCGATCCGCAGCACTTCCGGCAGCGATCGCAATTTTTCCGCCAACAATTCCGACTCCGGCTCCACGCCCACTTCGAGCGTGATCATTTGCTCGACGAACAGTTTTTTCGCCAACGTCTCAATGTCTCCGACGGCAAGCAGATTGCCGCTTACGAACAATCCGACGCGGTCGCAAATTTGCTGGACCTGGTGGAGATGATGGGAGGACAAAAGCACCGTGATTTGCTCGTCGCGGCTCAGTTCCTTGATCAGCGTCAGCAGCTCGCGTACGCCTTCCGGATCGATGCCCAGCGTCGGTTCGTCCAGGATGATGATTTCCGGATTTTTGATCAACACATCGGCAAGTCCAAGCCGCTGCCGCATACCTCGCGAGTATGCGCCGACTTTTTTGCCGGCGGCGTCGGTCAACCCGACACGCTTCAGAAGCCGCTCTGCTCTAGCCTGTGCCTCCGCGTTGCCCAAACGGTTGAGCCGGGCCGTATAAAGCAGGTTTTCCAGGCCGGTCATATCATTGTAGAAGCCAATTTCGTCGGGAAGATAGCCGACTTTGCGCTTTACTTCAATCGGCTGCCGGACAGAGTCTATTCCCAATACCCGGATTTCCCCCGAAGTCGGCTCGGAAAGCCCCAGCATCATCAAAATCGTCGTCGATTTTCCGGCGCCGTTGGGTCCCAGCAAACCGAATATTTCTCCGCGTTCGATGGTCAGCGTCAGATTGTTGACCGCCGTTTGCTCGCCGTATCGTTTGGTGAGATTTTTCAATTCGATGACGGATTCGGCCACGGTTACCTCCTCCCGTAAGTGCGGATTAAGTAGTAGATC
>DASVDB010000082.1 GCA_036381315.1 Bacilli bacterium
TCATCCGGTAATTGAGCGTGCTGATCAAAATAACCGTAACAAACACGTCAAGGAAGATCCCCACATCGACCAGGAACGGCATGCCGTTGGCGGTTGACAGGGCGAACAGAAACAGCCCGTTTTCCATGACAATCAGCCCGACGCCCTGCATAATCGCTTTTTTATGTGTGATCATGTCGAACAAACCGATCAGGAGCATCGATATGGATCCCGGCAAATAGCTTTTGCCAAGCTCCGTCATCACACCATTGAAATGCCCGGTTATCGCGTAGCTGAAGACGACAATACCCGCCGCCGCCAAAATGGAAGTTTCCCTGCCGATGAATTTCTCCGTTTCCCTTTTAACGTTCATCCGCCGCATCGTACGATCCAAAATGTATGGAATCAAAGCGGCTTTCACAAGCAAAGAAAGCGCGGCAATCACATACAGCTCGGCGGCACCGGTCCGCATGGCAAGCGAAAGGCTGGCGGCGGCCAAAAGCAGCGATTGCAAGGACAAGATTTTAATGGCGGACATGATCGATTTCAACCACACCAGCACGATCGTGCTGACAACCATGAGCGCCGAAAGCGCGGTCAGAATCATAAGTCACCTCTCGGGACGCGCGGCAAAAACTTTTTTTCCGCACTGTTTTAAAGTAAAAATTCCGTAACAAGCGCAAATAGCGAGAGCAGGAATGCGGCCGCCAAATACCGGGGAACTTTGAACAAACGCATTTTGGCATATGACATCTCGACGCTCGCGAGTAATATTCCAACGCCGACCATTTTCAAAAGCAGCAAGACGAGCCCCAAAAGCCACGGCCCGAGCCCCGGTTCAGTGGCGACGCCCCATGGGAAACACAAATCGGCAAAGAGGGCGAACAGGATGATTTGTTTGAGCGACGAGCCCCAGACGAGCAGGGCAAGTTGTTTGCCGGAATATTCAAGCAGCGTTCCTTCGTGAATCATGGTCAACTCAAGATGGGTATCCGGATTGTCGACCGGCACGCGCCCCGTTTCAGTGACAAGCAGCATGACAAACGCGAGAATCATCATAAAATACGCCGGTGTAATGTGCTGCCCGCCGGTTGCAAGATACTTGACCATTGCCGACAAATTCAAGGTTTGCGCAGGGATCGCCATGACCAGCACGGTGATGAATAAAACCGGTTCGGCCAACATGGAGATGAACATATCGCGGCTGGACCCCATCGCCCCAAACGAACTGCCGGTATCAACGCCGGACATGGCCAGAAAAAACCGCGCGAGCGCAAACAAATACACGACAAGCACGAAATCTCCGGTAAAAGAGAGCAACGCATGGTCCGACACGACCGGAATGAGCGCCGTAACCGCCAGTGTCGCGCCGAATACGACATAAGGAGTGGCGGTAAAAATCCAGGAGGCTTCTTTGGAGACCACCGCGTCTTTGCGCATGAATTTGCGCAAATCATAATAGGTTTGCATAATGGCGGGGCCTTTGCGCCCTTGCAGCAGCGCTTTTGTTTTTTTGATCACGCCTGTTAAAATGGGTGCAAACAACACCAGCAACACAATTTGCGCCGTTTGCAGCAGAATCGTTTCCACCGGCTTCTCACCTCATGGTAAAGAAAAGTACGATGACCAATGTCGCGAACAAATAGACGAGATAGCTTTGTACTTGTCCGTTTTGAATTTTTCGGAAAATGCGGGCCCCGGCGACGAGCAAATGCATGACCGGTCTGTACGCGAATTCCTCGACAACCAGCGGAATGCGGCTGATATAGGTGTATCCGCGGATAAAGTACGGGCTTTTCGGATTGCGGTCGACAATCAGGCGCCGCGACGGTTTTAACAGAAACCGCGACGCCACGCGCACCGGCTTGCTATAACCGCTTGCCGTGTAAGTCATGCGCGGCTCGAGTGTATTGGTGCAAGCCCATGTGTCGACGCTCGTCGTTTTTGTTTTTCCGCCGATGATTCGGGCGATCAGCCAAGCGATACCGCTACAAACGATGAGTACGGCCGCAATTGTTCCCATTGCGGCTTTGCTGCTTCCGCTCGCCATAAAGAGCGGGCTGAACAAATTCGGCGCAAGCGCATCGGCCCCCGTCAGCGCTTGAATGGATGAACGAACCGCGCCGAACGCGGCAAACGGGAACACGCCGAGCATCAGACAAACCGCCGTCGCCAGGGCCATCCCCGTTCGCATTGTGAGCGGCGCTTCGCAGGCTTCTTCCGCGGCTTCCGAGCGGGGCAGCGCCAAAAAGCTTGTGGCGAAGGCGCGCACAAACAGCATCGCGACAAGCGCTCCGGTGATTGCCAACACCGCGACCGCCAAAATGCCGAGCATGTGCAAGCCGATATTCGTTCCCGAAAAGCCTAACGCAAACATGCTTTGAAACAGCATCCATTCGCCGACAAATCCGTTCAGCGGCGGCAAAGCGGCGATGGACAGCGAGCCGAACAGGACAAACAACGCGGTCTGCGGCATGCGCCTGATTAATCCGCCCAGCAAGTTCATATTTTTTGTATGCGTTACGGAAAGCACGGCGCCGGCTCCCATGAACAGCAGGCTTTTGAAAAAGGCATGGTTCATCGCATGGATGAGCGCGGCCATTAATGCCAGCGCCGCCGGCACAGGCTGGCGCAAACTGCAGAAGATCAGCGCAGTTCCGATACCCATGAACATCAAGCCGATATTCTCAATGCTGCTGTAAGCCAGCATCCGCTTCATGTCGATGTCGTTCAGCGCGTGCAGGACGCCAAACAAAGCGGAAACGGCGCCAAGCGTAAGCGCGACAATTCCCCACCATACAGGGCCCGCATGCAAAAACTGGACCACCACCAAAAGAAAGCCGTAGATGGCCGTCTTGATCATCACTCCGGACATTAGCGCGGAGATATGGCTCGGCGCCGCCGGGTGCGCCCTGGGCAGCCAAATATGCAAGGGAACAAGCCCCGCTTTGGTGCCGAAACCGATGAACGCAAAGATAAACACCCATGATTTTGCCACAATCGGCATGTTTGCCGCATTCATGCGCGCAAAATCAAAGCTTCCGGTGTAATGCTGCAACAGAAAGAAAGCGATCATCAAAAACGCGGTGCCGATATGCGTCATGACGACGTAGACGAAACCGGCCTTTTGCGCTTCGTCTTGTTCATGTTCGTACATAACAAGAAAATAAGACACGATCGACATCGTCTCCCAGGCCAGCAAGAACGTAAAGACATTTCCGGATAGCACCACCCAGGCCATCGCCATTAAAAACAAGAGCGTACCGGCATTCAGGAGCGCGAGCGATTTGCGGCCGCGATATTCGGCAGCGTAGCCGATGGCGTAAATCGAAACCAGCAAGCCGATTGCTCCCGTCATAAAAAGAAAAAACGCGGCAAATGCCGACTGCCGGACGACGATATCGGTGAATGTGAATGCGCCGTGAAACAATACGGCTTGTCCCGGTTTTGCCGAAAACCCGATGATCGCACCGGCCATCAGCGCCACATTTCCAAGCAGCGCGCAAACATGCGCAAGCCAATCGCTTAGTTTGGGGATTCTGGCAAAAAGCAGCGCAGACGCCGCGCCCCCGGCAAACAAGCCGAGCGCTCCCAACAAGATCAACCAACGATATGATTCAGCCAAATCCGTTAGCCCCGTTTCCGCTTCATATCAATATCTAAATAATCAAATATACAAAAATATAAGAGCACAACAAACAATACTATTACGATGTTCGTGTTTCGTCAACGACATTTTGGCGAAAATGGGAAAATAAAAATTTTTGCCGCATTTCGGTTTGAAACCGGCTTCTCCCCATGAAAAAACTCCCCTTTGTGCAGTCCCGAATTTTTGTTGTTTCAGGTGTCTGCTCAAAGGGGAGCATATCATTTCGCCTATGCGGTCTTTGGTGCGAATTTGGCTTTTTTACGGAGTGTTTCCGGATTGGCTCCGGTTGAATTCTTCCAGATCGATATCGGCTTGCACGGCGCGGACGATCGCGACTTCCACGCGCCTGTTTTTGGCCCTGCCTTCCGCGGTATCGTTGCTGGCCACCGGGCGGTATTCGCCATAGCCGATTGCGCTGAACCGCTCAGGGGACAATTTTTTGTCGCTAAGCAATATTTTCATAAAGTTGAGCGCGCGTTTTGCGCTTAATTCCCAGTTGGACGGAAACTCCGCGGTGTGGATCGGCACATTGTCCGTGTGGCCGGAAACGACAACTTCATATTGCGGGTATTGCTCCAGCATGGACGCTATCGTGAGCGCCAGTTTTTTGGCTTCGTCTTTCACGGTGGCGCTGGCCGGGGCAAACAACGCGTTGTCGCTGATTTTCAAAACCAATTGGTGGCTGTTTAATTCGGTTTTCAGTTCGGCTGTCAAGCCGTTTTCGGTTATGTACTTGTCAATTTGCGCTTTTAATTTCTCAAGGTCCTGTGTTTCTTTGATAAATTGCTCCATTTGTTGCCGGGTAAGGCTTGTCTGCAGCCTGCGTTGCGTTACGTCTTCGTTGGAACGGTCTTTCGTGGACAGGCTGTTGCCGACCGGAACGAGCGTCGATTTTTCGAAAATCCCGCTGCCTCCGGAAAGTACGGAATTAAACGCGACCATCATTTCCTCAAATTTGTTGACGTCGGTTTTGCTTGAAGCAAAAAGCACAATAAACATCGCCAGCAAGAGCGTCAATAGGTCGGAATACGGAATCAGCCACGTTTCATTGGCAGGTTCGTCGTCATGCGCTCTGCGTTTCTTTCTCACTGGCTTTTTCCTCCTTTTCCTGCTCATAACGCTCCGTCGGAGTTAAGAATACGGACAATTTCTGGTTGATGGCGATGGTGGATACGCCGGATTGGATGGAAAGAAGCCCCTCGATCATCATCATTCTGATTTCCACTTCTTTGCTCGAGATTCGCTTTAATTTGTTGGAAATCGGATGCCATAGCACATAGCCGGTGAAAATTCCAAGCAAAGTGGCAACGAACGCGGCGGCAATGGAGTGCGCCAACACATCCATATCGGACATATGGCTAAGGGCGGCGATCAAGCCGACAACGGCGCCAAGCACCCCGAGGGTAGGCGCATACATGCCCGCCTGGGAAAAAATAAGCGCTCCCGCTTTATGCCGTTCTTCCATTGCGGATATTTCCTCCATCAGCACATCGCGGACGAAATCCTGGTCATTGCCGTCAATGATCATGCGCATGCCGTTGCGCAAAAAGGCGTCGTCAATTTCCTCCACTTTGCTTTCCAGCGCCAGCAGCCCTTCCCGCCGGGTAATCGTCGCCCACTCCATGAACAGTCTGATCAGATCTTTTTTCGGCGGCAATTTCGGTTTGGAAAAAATAATTTTCACCAGTTTCGGAAACTTCTTCATTTCCGACATTGGGAAACCCATAAACAGCGAAGCCGCGGTTCCGATAATGATGATAATCCATGCGGCGGGCACTTCCAGCACAAACAAGGGATTGGCGCCTTTCAAGTACATGCCAACCACAACGGCAAAAAACCCTAGTATGATTCCGATCAACGTAGATTTTTCCACAAGAAACACCCCATTATCTGTATCTGCGGCTAAATGCGACGGCGCTCGACAATAACAGCAATTTTTTTCATTATACTATGGATAAACATACCATACTATTATTTATCGTTTTCTTGGCGCAATTTGTTTAGCGGGAAATAATCCTGGCCGCCGCCGCATAACCTTATTTTAATGAAAAAACTTGTAAAGCCGGGCAGAATGACAAATGATGAACAGGGTATGGTATAATGACGGTAAATCGCCGAAAGTTCGGCAAACCCTTGATAGGGATAGACGAGGTGCATGAAGTGGAGTATTCCGAGTGTAGCTGGAAATCAGCTGATGGCACTTCTTTGTTCACACGGCTATGGTACCCTGACGGAGTTATAAAAAGCGCGGTTTGCATCGTCCACGGCTTGGGGGAGCATAGCGGACGCTTTGCCCATGTTGCGGAAAGCTTTGGGCGCGAAGGCATCGCAGTGGCTGCTTTTGATTTGCGCGGACATGGTAAGTCGGACGGCAAACGCGGACACACCCCATCATTTTCCGCCTTGCTGGACGATATCGGCTCCGCGCTGCGGCAATTTGCGCAATTGTTTCCGGATGTCCCGCTTTTTTTATACGGGCACAGCATGGGCGGCAATTTGGTTCTCAATTATGTGCTGCGCCGCAAACCGGAATTGGCCGGGGTTATTTCCAGCGCGCCGTGGCTTAAACTCGCCTTTGAGCCGCCAAAGATCAAGGTGCGATTCGGGCGGGTTGTGGATCGGCTGTGGCCTTCTTTTTCACAGTCCAACGGCCTTAAATCGAAAGCACTTTCCCGCAGCGCGGACATTGTCGACGAATATGAAGCGGACGGACTTGTGCATGACCGGATTACCGCACGCTTGTATTTTTCCTTGCGGGATGCCGGCGCATGGGCAATTGAACATGCCGCGGACATCCGCATTCCCGTTTTGATTATGCACGGCAGCGGCGATCAAATTACATCCTGCGCGGCCAGCGAACGGTTTGCCGAAAAAGCGAAGGAATTCAGCACTTTGATGATTTGGAAAGGCTTCTTTCACGAGTTGCACAACGATCCGTTCGGCGGCGAGGTTATCGATTATATGGCCAGCTGGATGAAAATGACGGCGGGCCAAACCCAAGTAAGCAAAATACAAGTTTAAAAAAGTCCCGCCTTTAAAGTTAAAGGCCGGGGCTTTTTTCTGCATGGTTTTTGTTTCCGGGCGCCGGGTCTAACCTGACGCTATTAGGCGGTCGGCTTCCAGCGCCTGCTCTCCGCCAGCGCTAACGGACGCAGCAGAGGCTATTCGCCGAAAAAAGGTTGGGCAAAAATTTTAACGGTCGCCACAGCGGCTATTCGCCATTTTTTTGTCTGATTACCGTATAAAATGCCAAGATAAGCGCACCTACGCCCGTTAAACTTGAAAACCGGGCGTAAAACCCAAAATAGCCTCTGTCACGCCCGTTAGATCTGAAAGCCCCCTACCATAACCGTTAAAGGCCGCATGTCAGCCAGCTAACAAGGCCGCTATCCGGCAAACCGCCGTGATTTTGCGGACGCTGGAAGCAAAGCTGTAACACCATTTTTTCGACAAAAGGCAAGAAGAACCCAACGATCTGATTTTTGCGTTTGCTGGAACCCGCTGGCAGCGGCGAGCGGCGGCGTAAGAACCGGGGCGGGTTCTTTTTGATTTGCGCATGCACATGTCTGAAATCGGTTACAAAAGCCGAAAAGACGATACCGAATCGGGAAATTGTGTCCTTCCGGGATGGAAAAACGTCGCCTATAATGGAAGACACCTTTTATAAAAGGGGACGTTCGTCGCCTGGCGGTCCTGTATGCATTCCATCCAAACTACCAAGGAAGTGATCGCCTTCACTAAAGCAACATTGCCGAACGTACATGCGGTTTAACTCATGAAGAAAGGGGCTGATGGCATTGAGAAGCAGGAAAACATCCGTTTCGCCGCTGCTGGTCATGGTGTTTGTGCTCGTCTGCCTTTTCGGGGGCACTGTCCCCGGAGTGGTGAATAAGGTACGCGCGGAAGGGACAGGATCGGTCGACAAAGTGTACACGGACAAAGCGCGCTACAATCCCGGCAACAACGTGACCATCACCGCGCAGTTAACCAACCGTTCCGGGTCGAACTGGAGCGGCAACGCGGCGCTAACGATCTCCCACCTTGATACTCACATCTATACAACCACTAAAGCGGTCAGCGTGCCGGCTGGCCAAACGGTAAAAATCACGTTTGAGTGGACGGCGCCTCCCATCGATTTTCAAGGTTATTTCGTTAAGGTCGACTGCGGCACGTTCGGCTACGGCACCACGGCTATCGACGTTTCCTCCGACTTCGCCAAGTATCCACGCTACGGGTACCTTTCCGTTTTTTCGAGGACCGAAACGTCCGAGCAGAGCGCGGCCAAAGTCAATCAACTGGCGCAGGATTACCATCTTAATGCCCTGCAGTACTATGACTGGATGTGGCGGCACGACACGCTGTTTCAACGCACCGGAGGCACTGTAAATGCCACATGGCAGGATCTGTTCAACAGGACGATCTCCTGGCAGACGATCCAAAACCTCATCTCCGCCACGCATAATCAGAACATGGTTGCCATGGCATACGCGATGGTCTATGCGGCTCGGGAAAATTACAGCAACTTCGGGATCAGTCCGACTTGGGGCTTGTACCAGGACGCTTCCCATGCGAGCCAGCTCAACGTGGATTTTGGCAACGGGTCGACGTACCTTTGGATGTTTGATCCGGCAAACGTAAGCTGGCAGTTCTACATCCAGCAGCAATATATAGACGCCGTCAATACGGCCGGGTTCGACGGGATCCACGTCGATCAAATGGGCGAACGGGACAACGTGTACACGTTTGGCGGCAGTCCAGTCGATTTGTCCACGCGGTTCTCACCATTCCTGAACGCGGCCAAGACGACGTTGACGAACAACAACCCCGCGAAAAACCGGCTTACCTTCAACATCGTGGACGGAACCGTGAACGGCTGGGCTGCGAACGATGTCAGCACGAACGCCAATACGGACTTTAATTACAGCGAAATCTGGTACAAATCGAACAGCTACCTTCAACTCAAAAATTATATCGACAGCCTCCGCGCAAACAGCGGCAACAAGGCGGTCGTACTAGCCGCCTACATGGACTATGGCGAGAACATCGGTCCGCGATACGAGGCGGAAAGCGCATCCCGAACGAACGTCGGCGTCAACACAAACCACCCTGGCTATTCAGGCACCGGCTTCGTCGACCAATTCGATTCCGTGGGCGACGCCGTCACTTTTTCGATCACCGCGCCGGAACAAGGGCATTATTCGCTTGTGTTCGCCTACGGAAACAACACCGGCAACATGGCTACGCGCAATATTTACGTCGACGGCAGCTTGGTTCAATCGATCGGATTTTACAATCAGCCCGACTGGAACACGTGGGCTCACGACGCGTGGCTCCAGGTGAGCCTGACCGCCGGCGCGCATACAGTCAAGGTGGCCTACGACAGCGGCAACATTGGGGCGATCAACCTGGACAGCTTGACGCTCGGCACGTTTGAAGACGCGTCGGTCCGGCTCGCCGACGCTGTGATGGCGGCCAGTGGCGCAACGCACATCGAGCTAGGCGACGACAATCAGATGCTGGCCCACGAATATTATCCGAACCGTAGCAAGAGTATGCGCAGTTCGCTAATCAATGCGATGAAAAATCATTACACTTTCATTACCGCCTATGAGAACCTGTTGTTTGACGGCGATGTACTGAATAGCGACTCCGGCAACCAGTTCGCGCAAATCGCCGGCGAGACGGTGAGCGGGGACGGAACGGGCAATACGATCTGGACGATCGACAAGCGGACGCCCGACTACGACATCATCCATCTGATCAATCTGAAGGGCAACGACGACCAGTGGCGCAACAGCGCAGTCCAGCCACCGACGCTCAGCAATCTCGCCACCAAAATTTACATCGGCTCGAATGAGTCGGTCAGCCGCGTCTACGTAGCTTCTCCAGACATCGGAGGCGGGCAGACGAACGAATTATCTTTTACCACCGGATCGGATAGCAATGGCAACTATGTGTCGTTCACCGTCCCCTTGCTTCAGTACTGGGACATGATTTATATGAAACGGACGTTTACCGCTCCGGCCAACAACCAATATGAAGCGGAAGCGGCCATCAGGACGGGCGTTACGGTGAACACGAATCATGAGGGCTATTCGGGTACCGGCTTCGTGGACGGCTTCGCAAACAGCGGTAAAGGCGTTTCGTTCGTTGTGCAGGCGGCGATGGACGATGATTATTCGCTTCGCTTCCGTTACGCCAACGGCGGATCGATGGCGACGCGTGACGTATTCCTAGACGGCGTTTACGCCGGAACAGTCCAATTTCCGGCGACCGCGAACTGGGATACCTGGAACGACGGAGAGCTGACCGTTCACATGAAACCGGGCCTTCACACGATCGTCATATGGGATAACGCTTCTAACACCGGGGCGATCAATCTGGACAGGTTGAACGTCGACAAGACATACATTTGGCAGTTTGACCGCAAGATTACGTCCGTCCCCGCGGGATACCGCATTACGGTTCGAAACGGTGAATTCGGCTGGATACATTGGGGCGTCAACAATTGGCAGAACGTGACGGACACGCCGATGTACAGTAACGGTTCTTCTGACGTCAATCACCGGTATGAAACTTCCATCGGTCCGTTTACGACGGGCACAACAGTCAATTTCACGTATTTGTGGGACGACAACGGCAACGGCATCATGGAAACGGGCACGGACCGATGGGAAGGCACGGATTTCTCTATCAGCGTAAATTAACGCCCAAAAGGAGGGACAGGCCTTGAAAAAACGGAAATGGTGGAAACGCGGAGGATGTGCGACCTTCGCGATGCTGCTGATTTTGTCGTCCACTCGGCTGGCCGCCCCGGCCTATGCGGGATCGTCGACTTTGCCGACGACCCAGTCGGTCACCAGCCTGTATATGTCTAACTGGTCAGATCAGATGAACGTCTGGATGGCCAGCAAGCTGGCGCAAACGGACACCGGTACGTACGGGCCGAGAATCGCGGAGATGCGAATCAGCAAAGATTTCAACACGAACCAGATCAAGGACTATTCCGGCTTTTTCCGCGACGAGACGCATACAGTCAAATACGACCAGATCCACAACTTCAACTCGCAAGCGTATTATGACGACGGAGGCGTTTTGCGCACCCAGTATCTGGATTACAGCGGCTCGAACATGCCGGTGACCGTGACCAAAGATTACGCCATGGTGCCAAATCGGGGGATTACTGTAGCCACCTACACTTTCACGAATAACAGTACAAGCCCGATCAACTACAATCTGCTGGAACAAATCCACGTCAACAATAAGACTCTCGGCAGCACGAACAAACTCATCAGCGGTTATTATGATAGCGTGCGTAACACGCTGTTCGTCGACATGAGCAACTCTGGACAATATTACGTGGCGCTTACTGCGCTGCAGCCTATGACCGGCTATCAGGTGGCTAACGATGCGGTGTCCGATACGAGCCAAAACAACTGTGCTGCTTGGTACACCTTCGACCAAAACGGCACGGTGAAAAACAACGCCAGCGAAACCGCCCCAGACATCAGCATCGCTTTCCAAAAATCGTTTACGATTCCGGCTAACGACTCGGTGACGCTGTCCTTTGTCGCGACGGTTCGCGATACGCTCGCCCACGCGCAGAGCGCTGTCGACACGGCGCGAGGGCAAACGGCGTCATACTGGTTCGCGCAAACCCAGAACGCATACGCCAACTGGCTTGCCAGCGGAAAGTCCGTCAGTTTCGCCGACGACGGCATCAACAAGGCGTACAAACGGGCGCTTATCACGATCAAAAATGCGATCCAACCGGTATCGGGCGCCATCCCTGCGACAACGAACCCGTTCGCTTATGGTTACAAAGTGTGGATCCGGGACAGCGCCGTCACGGCGATGATTCTTGATCAGGCCGGGTTCCACAGCGAAGCAGAAAAATATTTTTATTGGCTGAAAGACAGGCAATCAACCGACGGCAGCTTCAAAACGACGTTCAACTTGTGGGACAGCAGCTATGTGCCGTTCGTCGAGCCGGAAAACGATGCGGTCGGCATTTATTTGATCGCCGCGTATCTCCATTACAAGCTGACAGGAAGTTCGACGTTCCTGAACGACTTCTGGACGAGCTACAAAAAGGCAGCCGATTTCATCTATAACTACATCGGCACGGATCCCTACGGCTTCGGCCCTGCCGACGCCAGCATCTGGGAGGAGCAGGTTGAGTACAACATCTTCACGCAATCCTTGTACGCAACCGGGCTGGATGCCGCGCAATACATGGCGCGCGCCAAAGGCTTGCCCGCGTTGGCGGACAACTACAACGGCGTCGCCAGCCAAATTCGTACCAGCATCAACCGCAACGACACCTGGAACCCGAAAGGGAACTGGAACGCGGCAAGCGGCTACTTCAATCGGGCCGTAACGACAAGCGGCGGGGCGAACGCGCTCATCGACGCTTCGTCTATGGCGGCTGTCGTGTACGGTACCATCGATGCCGCTTCTTCCCGGGCCGCCAGCCAGGCTGCCGTCATTATCAGCCATCTGCAGCACGACGGCTACGGCATTGCGCGTTATTCCGGCGATATATTCTATTACACATCGCCTTATAGCCCGGCCGGCAACGAAGCGCTGAGCGACGAACCTTCGTGGCCGCAGATGACTGCATACTTGGCGCTGTATTCCATTTACAGAGGGGACTTAACGAATGCATTGAACGAATTGACGTGGATGGTATCGCGAACGGGAGTCGGCTATATGATGCCGGGTGAGGCAGTTTCCCGCGTGACGCTCAAGCCGCTGCCCAGCACGATGGTAGAACCGGTGACGGCCGCGTGGTTCGTTTTGACTGCGCTTGCCTATGAGGGACAAGCGGACATTCGTGTCATTTCTCCTCAGGCCAATGTTGGCGCATACAAGACGATTTCCGTCACGACGAACGTTGCTTCGGATCTGCCGCAATATAGTGACGTTCCGTATTACGTCAGCAATAAAGCGAGCGTGTCCGGCTCGGGCGACACGGACATCCTGCAGGTGCATGTCAGCAACGATGCGAACAACCTGTATATCCGAATCAAAAATAAAAGCGGCAGCTTACCCGCATTCAACGAGACTCCCAGATTCGGCATGCTCGTGTACGCTGAAGATTTTAAACATGGGGCGGCAGCTTCTTCCGACACCGCAATGTACGGGTCGACGCTTGACCATGCGGCGCAATATATGGTCGGCCGATGGAGCGACAGCAACAACTATGCGATGTTCAAGTTTGTCGGCGGCGCATGGACGTTCGATCATTTTATCACCGGTGTCATCGCGCCACAGTGGGATCCCGCCTCGGGAAACATCGAGATGGTCATTCCGCTATCTGAGTTGTCCAGCACCGGTTTCGTCACCGACGGCGACTATAGCAACCTGAATGTGGTGCTCGTGCGGCAAAACCCGGCGACGCTGGCTTGGTCGGAGGATGACATGCAGGCGCTGCATGTTCGCAAAATGGCAAGCGGAGAAATGTGGTTCTACGGCAACGTGCAATAAAGAGGGCTCATGGGACGGCTTTGTAGCCGTCCCATTTTTTCTGCGCCGCCGGGGATGTCGCTTTTTTTCCGGGAAACCGGATGATCGCGGACCGCTTCTTTTTCATCTTTCGCCAAGAACGGGCAAATGCCGAATTTCGTGCACCAAAACGGAAAAGAGAGAAATGTCGCCGGCGGTTTCCGGACCTCATAATAAAAGTGCAACCAATTTCGTTAAATGAGGGGGAAGTCCGGTGAAACTTGCATATGCGACAGCAAAAGGGTTCGTGGCAATTGTACTGGCCGCCATGTTATTGTCGGCATGCGGATCAAATTCGGATCAGGGAGCGGCTTCGGGCGGCGCGTCCCCGAGCGCGGCGCCGTCAGCGAGCCCGAGCGATTCGGCATCAGCCGAGCCGGTCACGGTCGAATTTTGGCACGCTTACGGCGAAGGGGAAGAGAAGGTACTGCTCGAGCAGGTCATTCCGAAGTTTGAGGCGTCGAACCCGGGCATCAAAATCCATGCGACGCGCATGCCGACCGAAAATCTGGATCAGCAAGTGCTCACGGCTGTAGCGGGCGGGACACCGCCCGACATCATGCGGATGGACAACACCTGGGTGCCCAATATGGCGAAGCAGGGGGCGCTGCAGGAAATAGACGGGTTCCCGAACGCGCAGGACATTTTGAACCAATCTTTTAAAGGTACCGCCGATACGAACCTGTACAACGGCCATTACTACGGGGTGCCGCTGGATACGAACACGCGCGTGGCGATTTACAATCAGGAACTGCTGCAAAAGGCCGGAGGTTCGGAGCCTCCGAAAACGATGGACGATCTGGCCAATCTCGCCCGTAGCATCAAATCGAAAGGCAAATATTACGGCATCACGATCGGCGGCACGAACGTTTGGGATTTCTCAGCCTTTTTCTGGACACTCGGCGGTCAATATACCGATCCAACGTACACGAAAGCGACCGGCTATCTGAACTCAGACGCCAGCGTCAAAGCGCTGGAGACGATTTACGGATGGTATAAGGAAGGACTACTCGCACCTCCGATCCTGGGCGGACAGCCGGGAACATGGGAAGGCTTGCGCGGCGACCAGGGTAAGCCGGCATCTTACATGATGATTACGGACGGTCCGTGGTTCTTCTCGCTGATCGGCGACCAGGACACCAAAGGCAAAATGCTTCCCGCCCTGATCCCGGCGGGGCCCGACGGGCAAAGCCACTCCGTCGTCGGCGGCGAAGACCTGGTCATCTTCAACGGAGCGAAACATGCGCAGGAAGCCTGGAAGTTTGCGCAGTTCATGACCTCGACGGAAATCCAGTTGCTGATGGTCAAACAAACCGGCCAAATTCCGACGAACACCGAGGCGGCGCAGTCGCCGGAACTCAAGGACATTTGGTATTTGCAGCCGTACATCGATCAGCTCAAGACCGCATATACGCGAACGCCCAGTCCAAACGCGAACAAAATCAACGATGCAATCGCCGCCGCCTTCGAGTCGGTATTCCGCAACAAAGCGACACCGAAGGACGCGCTGGACAAAGCGGCCCAGCAGGTGGACAGCTTCCTGAACGAAAAATAAACGCCGGAAGGGCATGGCGGCAGTCGGACGATTGGGCCGGCTGCCGTTCCTTTCCGCGTACCGAAAAGGATCGAATGTCACATGCCAAAAGCGCTGAAGCAGTATGTCCAGGTGGCTCCCTTTCTGCTCGTCGGATTGGTGCTGACACTTGCTTTCGTCCTGTATCCGATGGTGAAGGGGATGTACATCAGTTTCTTTCACTATAATGTCATCAAGCCGGACACGAGCACGTCCGTCGGATTCGCCAACTACGCCCACGTGTTCCGGGACCCGAAAAACGGCATCGCGCTGCGCAACTCCCTGCTCATGGTGCTGGTGACCGTACCGGGGCAATGGCTATGCGGCATGTTGCTTGCTCTGCTGATCAACTTGCGGACGGTGCGCGTCAAGGTGTTCTGGCGGCTTATCTACTACGTGCCAGTCATCAGCTCCTGGATCGTCGTGTCGTATTTATTCCAGTTTTTATTTGCCGACGGGAACGAAGGCCTGGTCAACTATTTTCTCGTTGACGTTCTGCATGTGCTGCGGGAGCCGATCGGCTGGCTGCAACATACATGGTCCGCCAATTTGGTCGTGTGGATCGTCAGCATCTGGAAAGGCGCAGGCTGGGTCATGGTGCTTTATCTGGCGGCGCTGCAGTCAATTCCGGCCGCTCTTTACGAGGCCGCGGAAATCGACGGCGCGAAAGGCATAAGGGCGTTCCTGTCCATCACCTTGCCGCTCATGCGTCCCGTCACCGCCTACGTCATCATCAATCTGATCAACGGTGCGGTACAGGCGTTTATCCAGGTATACGCGATTACGCAGGGCGGTCCGCTGGACACCACGCAACTGCTCAACACTTACCTGTACAAACAGGCGTTTCAGTATTTCGATTTTGGCTATGCCTCTGCCATCAGCGTTTGCCTCGGGGCACTGATTTTCGTCCTGACGTATGCGCAACAACGCACGATCGGCAGGGACCGGATCGAATATTAAGGAGCTGACGCCATGAAAATCGTCAAAACATGGATTGTTCATCTGTTGCTTTTTCTCGGTATTTTTCTCGTGATCGGACCGTTTGTGTACATGGTGCTGACGTCGCTGACGGTGGACAACTTCAGCCTGCCGAGCCCGCAGAAGCTGCTGCACGATACAAAGACGCTGCAAAACTTCGCGCAGGCCTGGGGCAAAAACCATTTTCAGCTCTATTTCCGCAACAGCTTATTTGTGACGGCGTGCACGATGCTGTTCTCGCTTACTTTGTCCGCGAGCATGGCGTACGCTTTTGCGCGCTTCGAATTCCCGGGAAAAGAACTGCTGTTCCGGCTGTTTCTGTTCACGCTGTTCGTGCCGGGGTTTCTCAACATCATTCCGCAGTTCACGATTCTGAAAAGCCTCCGGCTGGTAGACAACTACGCCGGGCTCATCTTGCTGTACGTCGGTTCGGGACTGGTTGGCAGCACCTTCTTTTTGCGCGGTTTTTTCGAACGGATTCCCCGGGAGTTGGAGGAATCGATCTTGATCGACGGCGGAAGCCGGTTCACCATTTTCCGCGTCATCTACATCCCGCTTTCGCTGCCGGCGATTGGCACGCTGGCGATCTTCTCGTTTCAGGGGACGTGGGATGAGTTCGTTGTGGCGTTAACGGTCATGAAATCGGAAATTCACCGCACCTTGCCGATCGCGCTGCAACTATTCCGGGGACAGTACGCCTCCTATTACGGATTGTTTTTCGCCGCGTCGATCATCGCGCTCATACCGACGATCATCGTGTTTTTCGTGTTCCAAAAGCAGTTCGTACAGGCGAACCTTTCGGACGGCAGCGTCAAAAGTTAGCATCGAGATACGGAGGGTTAGAGTATGGACAAAAACATGCGGATTGCGGCTTCCGCGCTGGCGGTCGAATTGACGCCGGACAAGGCGCAATACCGTCCAGGCGAGCCGGCCGTCATCCGGGTCGAAGCGAAGTTTGATGCGGAACGGCTGCCGTTTCGCTGGTCGGTGTGCGAGTTACACCGGATCTTGCTGGAAGGGGAAGGCGAGCTGCGCAAGGAACGGGACGGCGTCCTTGCGGCGGAACTTCGCATTCCCGCCTTCGATAAAGCTTCGGGCGCTTACGGGGTGTTCGTTTCAGTTGGCGACGAGGGAAACGGCGGCGTTCAGGTAAGCGCGGAAACCGCCTACGATGTCGCCGCCCATTGGCGCGAGGCGCCCCGCTACGGCTTTCTGAGCGATTTCCCGCCGGATGACCGGGACGATGGGGACGTGGCGTTCCTGAACCGACACCATCTGAACGTCGTTCAGTTTTACGACTGGATGTATCGGCACGACCGGCTGCTCACGGATGAGGAACCGTTCACCGATCCGCTAGGGCGAACGGTGTCGCTGGATGTCGTGCGGCGCAAAATCGCGGCGCTGAAAGCCAGGGGCATCGCTTCCCTGGCCTACGCGGCGGTGTATGCCAGCCTGCCGGATTACGCCCGGGCGCATCCGGAGCAGGTGCTGTACCAGAATGACGGCGTTCCCTACCGGTTGGGCAACTTCTTTTATATTATGGACATTTCCCCGGGCTCCGCATGGACCGAGCACATCACCGACCAGTTTGCGGCAGCGGTCGCGTGGGGGTTTGACGGGCTGCACCTGGATCAGTACGGATTTCCAAAACAGGCGATCCGCAAAACGGACGGCGGCGCCGAAGTCGTCCGGCTGAAGGAACTGTATCCTGCGATCATCAACCGGAGCCGGGAAAAGACGCCGGACGCCGGCCTCATTTTCAACAACGTCGGCTCCTATCCGCTGCACACGACCGCCGCTGCGGCACAGGACGCCTTGTACATCGAAGTTTGGGATCCGGTGACAAGGCTGTACGATCTCTATGCACTCGTCCGGCGGGCCCGGGCTTTGACGGCGAAGCCGGTCATTCTCGCCGCGTATCTTCCGGCGTTTCACCCGGAGCGTCCCGTTGATCCGGAGGCGGCCGAGGCGGGCGCGACGGTTGCCATGGCGGCTATTTTCGCCTCGGGCGCGTACCATCTGCTGCTCGGCGAACGTGGCGGCGTGCTCGCCGATCCGTATTATCCGAAGTACGGCACCGCTTCGCCCGCTTTTCAACGGCGATTGACCGCTTATTATGACTTTATCGTCCTGTATCGCGATTTGCTGTTCGACCCGACAATCGACGACTGGACGGAGTCGTTCACGGGCGGCATCAACAATGAACTGGTTTTCCGCAAGGAAGGGGTGGCGTTTTCGACCGACGCGCGATTGGGAACGATATGGACGCTGGCCAGGGAGAAACCCGGGTTTCAGGTCATCCATCTGCTGAATTTGATCGGGCTGGACAACGACGTCTGGCACGCGCCGAAAGCGCAACCGCCGCAGCCACTCGAAGAGATCGTGATCGAACTGGAAGTCGTGGAGGATATCGAGGGGGTGTATGCGGCCACACCGGACGGCGGCTCGATCCGGCCGCAGCCGCTCGCATATGAATGGATACCGACCGAATGGTCCGGCCGGAAAATCCGCTTCATTTTGCCGAAACTTGATTATTGGTCGGTCGTCTACGTGAAGAGCCGCGCTGGCGTCCCGGCCGGCACGTTCGATCCGGCCGTTTATCCGGGGAAACGGTAATCCCGCCGCCTGCGCGCACCGCAGCCGCCATGCGCATGTGCGGGCGGGTACCGTTTCGCGTGTTGCTGTGCTATACTAGGAAAAATAAAGCGCATTCATTCTATTCCGAACGGCTGTGAGCGACATGATCAAGTGGCTGAAGGAGCTGCTGTTCGAGCGCGTTTCCACCAAGCTGATCGCGATGGTGCTGCTGCTCATTTTTCTGTCTGCAACGTTCATCAGCACAATGTATTTCGGCTCTTCCGTGTCCATCATCGGCAATCACGTCAGGGTTTCCGCCAAACAGGGAGCGAAGCAGACGGCCGATTATCTTTCCCTGATGCTGACGGTCGGGACGGACATGGGGCAGCAAATTTTCCGCAACAGCCGTTTGCAGGAGGCGCTGTACGAAGAGCAGCAGGGCCATTTGACTGTGGATCAGACGTTTGAAATGAAAGATTCAATCGGCCAGACGCTCAACAATACGATTTACGCCAGCTCGTTCATCCGCAGCATCTACATTCTGAAAGAGAAGGGCAAAAGCTGGGGGAGCGGGCTGTTCAACCCCTCGAAAGTGAAGCGCTACACGCTTTCAAGCCATTCGTGGTACAGCGACGTCGTGAGCAACCACGCCAACGAGTTGTGGCTGCCGCTCAATTACGATCCGTTCAGCGGAGGCGGGGACAACACCGAACTGGTGCTCAGCCTCGTCGACGCGTTCCGTGATTTGCGGACGAAGAAGACGGAAGGCGTCATCGTCATCAATCTGGACGGACAGCTGATTTTGGATGCCGTGCAGCGGTTCAAGCTTGGCGAAACGGGAAAATGGTTCGTTGTGAACGGGGACGGTGTCATCATGATCGATCCGGACCCGGCAAAGTGGGGCACCCGGTTGCAGGAAGCGGCGCTTGCGTCCTACATTTTGCCACAAAAAGAGGAGGAACTGGAATTTCAGACGAAGCTGAAAGGAGAGGAGGTTTACGTCGTCTCCGTCAAGATGGGAAACGGCTGGAAACTTGTCGGGCAAGTCCCGGTTCGGGAAATTATCGGGGATATCCAGTCGCTGCAGCGGAAAATCACTCGTTACACAATTTTGTTTCTGCTCGTCGCGCTGCTGGTCGGCTTGCTTTTTTCCATGCGGATTACAAGACCGTTAAAAGAGTTGACCCGGCAGATGCGGGAAATTGAGAAAAACAACTTCAAGGCCCGCTTTCGCGTCCGGTCGCGGGATGAAATCGGGCGGCTCGGGTTGCGCTTTAACCAGATGGCTGCCCAGATCGAAGCGCTCATCCGCGAAGTCGATGAAGCCGGCGCGCGCAAGCGGGAAGCGGAAATTCGCGCGCTGCGTCACCAGATCAATCCTCATTTTTTGTACAATACCTTGTCCACTATTCGCTGGATGATCAAGTTGGGCAATCAGGACGGCGCTTACAAGGGGATCGCCGCTCTCGTCGAGCTGATGGAAGCGAGCATGGGTAAGGACGGCATTTTCAGCACGGTCCGCCAGGAACTGGCGTTGCTGGAGAAATATATGGCCATCCAGCAGTTCCGCTACGGTTCGGGCTTGCAGCTCGAAATCGAGAAGGATGACCGGCTGCTCGATTTTCCGATTCCGCGGATGTTGCTTCAGCCGCTGGTTGAAAACGCGATTTTTCACGGGCTTGCGCCTCGCAATGAAGGGGGAACCATCCGCATTCGCATCGGCCGGACGGAGCGTCCGTCCGCGGTTGTGCTGTCCGTTTCGGACGACGGCGTCGGGATGGATCCGGCGCAGTCCGCTTCGCTGCTGTCTGCCGACGCCGATTCGAAAGCGGGCATGTTCGGCATCGGCCTAAAGCATGTGCACGAAACGCTTCAGTTGTATTACGGACCCGGCAGCGGCGTGCAGATCGAAAGTGAGCCCGGCCGGGGAACGACCGTCTCATTAACCTTGGTTCTCAAGGGGGATGCGCCTTATGGGATATAAAGCGTTGATCGTCGACGACGAACCGATTATTCGGCATGGCCTGGCTTCCTGCGTCGATTGGGCGGGAATGGATCTCGAACTCGTGGGCGAAGCGGGCAACGGAGAATCCGCGCTGGACATTGTCCGGGAGCGGGAAGTGGATATTCTGATCACCGACATCAAAATGCCGAAGATGGACGGGCTGGAGTTCATCCGCCGCGGCAAGCAGTGTCGGCCCCATTTGAAGGCGATTCTTATCAGCAGTTACAGCGATTTTGAATACGCGCGCCAGGCGGTTCAGCTCGGTGTTGTCGTGGACTATTTGCTCAAGCCGACGATGGAGCCGGAAGATTTGATTCGCTTGCTGGACGAATGCCGCCACCGGCTGGACGAGGAACTGACGCTGGAAGAGCAGTCGCTGCAATATGCGCAGGAGCAGGAGCGGAAAAAGAGGCAGGGCGCTGGGACGGAAATCAAAAAGCTGCTCTCCGGGCAGCCGGCTGATGTAAACCGGATTGGCGAAGTGATGAGCCCGCCGTTCGTGCTGTCCGTTTGGCGGCTGGAGCCGGCACGGGAGGAGAGGAAGCCGTCCGACATCGAGCGAATCTCGCAAATGGAACGAACAGCCGAGGCGCTGACGCAGCTTTTTCCCGGTGGGGCGGTGTGCGTCACCAAGGAGGACGAACTGGTGATGTTGCTGCCGGATCCGGCCGGAACGGCCGCACGCGCCATCCGGGACAGTCACGGCACGCTGCTGGCGCAAGGTGTCCGGTTTACGGTCGGCATCAGCCCGTCGTTTCATCGGCCCGACCGCCTCACGGACGCCTACGGCTGGGCGGAGAACGCCTTCGTTCACGCGTTTTTCCGCGGCGGCGGCCGGTGCTACGACGGTGAAATCAAGCGCGCCGCGGAGCGGGAGATGCCGCAGGATGGGCCGGGGCGCGAGGAGGACGCCGCAGCCATCCGCGACCGTTTTTCGCGCGGGCTGGCTGATCTTGATCGGGAAGGGTGCGAGATTGCGCTCTGCCGGTTGTTCGACCTGTGGCGTTCGGGGGCGTACACGCCCGACGAAATCCGCAAACAGGCCGGCGATTTGCTGATCATACTGGAGCCCGGGCCATTCTATTTGAAGGCGGAAGAGAAACTGCAGCGGCTGATGGCGGAAAACGAGAAAGTGCGTCGCGCGTTCACCTTGGATGAAATCTGTCGGTTGGTGCTGGCGCATTTCCGCAGCAGTTGGGAAGTACATGCCCTCTCCCCCTTTCCCAAGGATACGGGTGGACAGCACGCGGTGCAAGCCGCGATTGCGTATATTCAGGAACATTATCGGGGGGATCTTTCGCTGCAGGAAGTGGCGGATCATGTCCACATGAGCAAAAATTACTTCAGCGAGCAGTTCAAACGGCGGACGGGAATGGGCTTCGTTGATTTCGTCATCCGCTTGCGTATCCAATACGCCCGGCATTTGCTGGAAACGACGACGCTCAAAATCTACGATATCGGCAGCCACTGCGGATTCAACAGCCCAAAGCATTTCCTGAAGCTGTTCAAAAGAGAGGCAGGCTGCACGCCCGCCGAATACCGCTACCGGATTCAAAGCAAGGGGGAAGCGCGATGAACAGGGCGGTCCGGTTCGCGGCGCTGGCCGTTGCGGCGGTTTTGCCGGTTCTGCTGGCGGCGTGTTCGTCTTATGATTTGGTGGAGGAGCCGAACGCGTCCGCTGGCGATCCCGCGGCAAGCGCCAGGGTGACCCTCGAATTCTGGCACACGTTCAGCGATGTGGAGACGAAGGTGTTTGAAACTAACGTGTTGCCGATGTTCGAGAAAGAGCATCCAGACATCGCCGTTCATGCGGTACGGCAAAATTACACCGCGCAACTGAACGACAACATTGTGGCGGCAGTGGCCGACAACAAGCAACCCGACGTGATGCGGATGGACATCATTTGGGTGCCGCAGTTCGCCCGCAGCGGCGCGCTGACCGATCTGTCGGAGATGCCGGATTTCGCGGATTACAAGCAGCGCTTTACAGGCTCGCTCATCCAGACGAACCTGTACGACGGAAAATATTACGGAATCCCACTTGACGCGACGACGATGGTGCCGATCTATAACAAGCGCTTGTTGCAGAAGGCCGGTTTGGCCAAAACGCCCCGGACGTTCGACGAACTCGTTGCGGCTGCGCAGCGGTTGAAGGCGCAGGACCCTGGCCTTTACGGCATCAGCATCTGCTGCTCCAGTTCATGGGGGATGCTTCCGTATTTCCGGACGCTCGGCGGCGAGTTGCTGAGCCCTTCTCTGACGAAAGCGACCGGGTATCTGGACAGTCCGCAAAGCATACAGGCCATGACGAAGCTCAAAACGTGGTTCGACCAGGGGATCCTGAGCCCGACCGTCGTCGGCGGGGAGCCGGGCGGCTGGGACGGGCTGTTCGACCGGAAAATCTTGATGATCGACGAAGCGCACTGGTTTTTCACCGCGAACAACAACGCCGAGCACGGGCAAGATTTGCAGGATGTGGTGACCGGGCTGTTCCCGTCCGACGTCCGGGAAGGCACGTCGATCATCGGCGGGGAAAACCTCGTGCTGTTCAAAGGTTCCAAGCATCCGAAGGAAGCGTGGATGTTCATGAAATTCATGGTGTCGGAGCCTGTGCAGAAAGCGCTTGCCGATACCGGGCTTATCCCATCGATTCGGGATTTCGACCGCAACAGGCTCAAGCCGGTGTTCCGCATCTATCTGGACCAGTTGCAGCATGCCGAGCCGAGGCCGCCGGTGCCGCAGTGGAACGAGGTGGACGACGCGTTTTCCCGGATGGTCACGCGGATTTTGTTGAACGAGAAGCCGGTAGAAATCGCGCTCAAAGAGACGGCTGCGCAAATCGACGCCATTCTGGCTTCGCCTTAAGTTTGGTATCATGGGGGACGTCTGGATCGAGGAACTGAAGGATAAATATTGGGGCGCTACGCACAATTGTTTTGCTTACGCCATCGGCGAGCAGGACCGGTGGCAGAAAGCGTCGGGGCGCTTTGTCCACCCGAAGCGGATGAGGCGCAGCAGTTTCAGGCCTGGATCGCCGATCTGACGCAAGGGCAGGCGGTGCCAGCGCCGGGCTAAGGAAAAGTTTAGGATCACCGAATGAAAAGCTGGTGCGCGAGGACACCGGTTTTTTTAATCCGTGCGGAAGGGCGACCATCGGCGGTCGCCGCCCGCCGTCCGCTAGCCCCGCATGATTTTGACGATATATTCCCTTTGTCACGGACAACGCTCATGCGCGGACAACCCCTAATGAAAGCGACACTGACGCGAACTCTTCCAAGTTTAATTATAGAGAAAAAATGATATAATGTGTTATGATTTGTAGAGAAACAACCAGGCATGGGACTACAGCGACAAGGGTTTTCAAGGTTAATAGAAGAAATGAGTGATTGATTGGAATGAAGAACAAGGCGGTCATTTTAGGCACGAATTATTACATCGGGCTAAGCGCGATTCGCTGTTTGGGCGTTCACGGCATTCACACGGTGGCGGTTGATTATTCGGCGGATAATACGTATGGCGCAAAGTCCAGGTATTGTTCCGAACAACTCATTTCACCGCATTATAAGGTAGACCCGCAAGGATATGTCGCGTTTTTAATCGATTATGCGAAAAAACAAGATGAACCGCCCGTATTGATTCCCTGTCATGATTTTTACGTTGAAATTATTGACGAGCATTTGGATGAATTGAAAGAGCATTTTCTCATTCCGCAAACCGAAAAAGGCCTGTATACCAAGCTCATGAATAAGGAAACGCTGCACCGCCTGGCGGTGGAACACGGCGTCGCCGTTCCGGAAACGGTCAGGGTGCATGAAGAGAACCTGTTTGAAAAAGTGGAAAGCATCATCAAATTTCCGTGCATTGTCAAACCCGTCGACTCGCCAGCGTTCATGGCAAAATTCCGCAGAAAATTGTTCAAGGTGCATAACCTCACCGAGCTGAAAGAAGCTTTGGAGAAGGCGAAAAACGCCGGCCTGGAAGTCGTTGTGCAGCGGATAATTCCCGGCTTCGACGATCATATGTATACGTTTGACGCCTATTTGAACCAGGACGCCAAGGTGACGCATTGGGCCACATGCCAAAAATATCGCCAGTATCCGATCAATTTCGGCGCGTCCGTCTACACGGGACAAAAATTGGTGCCGGAATTGTATGATATCGGCGCCGCATTTTTCGAGGCGATCAAATACAAAGGCTTTGCGGAAATCGAGTTCAAAAAGGACGCGGAAACAGGAAAGTTCTATCTGATTGAAGTCAATGTGCGGCTTACGAATTTTAATCACCTGTTATATAAGATCGGCCTGAATATTCCTTATATCACCTATCAGGAATTAACCGGACAAGCGGTCGAACCGAAAGCGATCACGTGGGATACGCGGCGGGTTTTTTGGTATGCGTATGAGGATTTGTTTGCCATCCGCGATTATTTGAAAACCGGGCAGCTTACAATAGGAAACGTACTGGCCTCGTTTTTCAAGCCAAAGGCGTTTGCCATTTGGGACTTACGCGACTTGCGGCCGGCGTTTTCCTTCGCGGGCATGATTGCACAGAAAGCGCTGCGGAAAGCCTTGAAAAAATAACGCCGTCACGCTGAACAAATTTGGACTGGGGCTGACTTTATGCGTTTATCCTCGATTGTGGACAATCTGGAGTTTGTTTTGCTGCAAGGAAATCTGAATCGGGACGTAGCCTCCATTGCCTTCGACTCGCGGGAAGCGGTCAAGGACGGCCTGTTTGTGGCCATCACGGGCTTTAAGACGGACGGACACAACTATATTGAAAAAGCGCTGGAATTGGGCGCGGGTACGATTGTCGTGGAAAAAGACGTTGTCGCACCGGACGGCGTAACGATATTAAAATTCGCCGACACGCGCGACGCGTTGGCTGGCATCGCGGCCAATTTTTACGGCCGCCCGACCGAGCGGCTGAACTTGATCGGCATTACGGGCACGAATGGCAAAACCTCGACATCGTATTTCATTCGCTCCATTTTTCAACAGGCGCAGAAATCGATGGGGATGATCGGCACCATCGGTACGGTTATCAACCAAAAGGTGGTCAAAAACAGCAACACGACTCCCGAGTCGCTCCATTTGCAGCGCATTTTTGCCGAGATGGTCGCGGCCAAACTCGATCACTGCGTCATGGAAGTGTCCTCGCATGCGCTCAGCTTGAAACGCGTCGCTTACTGCAACTTTAACACGGGCATTTTTACGAATCTGACGCCGGATCATTTGGAATTGCATCATAGCATGGAGGAGTATTTTCAGGCAAAAGCGCAATTATTCGCCATGACAAAAGACTGCAACATCATCAATATTGACGATGAATACGGACGAAGGTTGGCGCTTGCCGGCAAAAATCGCGACGCCAAACTCATCACCTACGGGGTCGAAAACTTTGCCGATATTTACGCTGCGGATATTCACTATGACGCCGATTCAACCGCGTATACCGCGCATACCCCGATCGGCAGCGTGCCGATCAAAGTCAATTTGCCGGGCATTATTTATGTTTATAATAGCCTCGCGGCGGTTGCCTGCGCTTACAGCAACGGCATCAAGTTGGCGGATATCCAGGCGGGCATCGGCAATGTGCAATCGATTCAAGGCAGGCACGAAGTCATCTACCAGGATGACGATTACAAAGTCATTGTCGATTTTGCCCATACGGAAGACGGCCTGGAGAAGCTTTTAACGTCTTTGCGGCCGTTTACCGCGGGGAGAATCATTCTGGTGTTCGGCGTATATGTTGCGGCCGCAGGCGCGGAGGGCAGGGAAAAACGCCGGGCAATGGGCAAAGTGGCGGCCAAACATGCCGATATAGCGATTGTGACATCCGACA
Organism: Bacilli bacterium; assembly: GCA_036381315.1. Taxonomy (NCBI): domain Bacteria; kingdom Bacillati; phylum Bacillota; class Bacilli; species Bacilli bacterium. The sequence goes on from DASVDB010000082.1 coordinate 26,113, forward strand.
ATCCGAAAGAGCAGGATCCGGTTATGATTATAAACGAGATTGTCGAAGCGATCGAAGAAGAGAACGGCCAATATAAAGCGTTTATCGACCGTAGGGAGGCGATCCGGCATGCGATTCACATTTGCCGCAAGGGCGATTGTGTGTTGCTTGCCGGCAAAGGGCATGAAACTTCGCAAATCATCGGGAAGCGGGAAATTCCGTTTAACGAAAGAGAAATTGTCCTTGAATGTCTGAAAGCGGAAAAACAAATCGCGATCTAGCTGATGCGGCGCAATGAAAGGTGATAACTGTGTGCGGTTTCGTCGGTTTTGCAAACACGAACGCGGCTGTAGATAAAGAAAAGACAATCCAGGATATGATGAACACAATCGTGCACCGGGGACCGGACAGCGGCGGTGTGTACGCGGACGAACAGGTGACTTTGGGGTTTCGCCGCCTGATGATTATCGACCTGTCGCAAGAAGCAAGCCAGCCGATGTATAACGAAGACAAAAGCTGCGTGCTTGTTTTTAACGGGGAAATCTACAACTTTAAGGAACTGCGGGAAGAACTGCGCGCCAAGGGGCACCGGTTCGCCAGCAACACGGACAGCGAAGTGCTCATCCACGGATACGAAGAATACGGCGTGCAATTATTGCGGAAACTCCGGGGGATGTTTGCCTTTGCCATTTGGGACAGGAAAAACGAATCACTGTTTTTGGCGCGGGATTTTTTCGGCATCAAACCACTATACTACACGCAACATACAACCGACAACTGCTTCATCTTCGGTTCGGAAATCAAATCGTTCCTCAAGCACCCGGCATTTAAAAAAGAGCTGAACAAAGACGCGCTGAAACCGTATCTCACGTTCCAATATTCCGTTCTCGACGAAACGTTTTTTAAAGGCGTGTACAAGCTCAAACCCGGTCACTACATGCTGTACAAAAATGGCGCCGCCACGATCGAGCCGTACTGGGACGTTAATATGGAAGCGCGTGAAAACAGCCTGGAATATTACCGGGAAAAGATCAAAGCGACCATGGAAGAGTCCGTCCGCTACCATCAAATCAGCGACGTCAAGGTAGGCTCTTTCTTGTCCGGCGGAATCGATTCGAGCTATGTCACAACGCTGTTGCGGCCGGATAAGACGTTTTCCGTCGGGTTTCAAGACCATGAAGGCATCTTTAACGAAACGAATTTGGCGAAAGATCTCTCCGATATTTTGCATATCGAAAACTATAAAAGGCTGATTGACGCCGACGATTGCTTTAACGCGCTGCCGACGATTCAATACCACATGGATGAGCCGCACTCCAACCTTTCCGCCGTGCCTTTGTACTTTTTGGCGGAGATGGCGAGCAAGCATGTGACGGTCGTGTTGTCCGGGGAGGGCGCGGATGAAATTTTCGGCGGTTATGACTGGTATCGCAGCACGCCGCTGATGGACAAATATGAAAAAGTGCCGTTTGCCATCCGCCGCGCCGTTTCACTTCTCTGCCGGAGACTGCCGCAAAACCGCATCGTTTCCTTCCTGGTAAAAGGCGGGCAAAAGGTCGAGGAAAAATTCATCGGCCAGGCAAAAGTATTTTCCGAACAAGACGCGAACGCGGTGCTGCAGGAAGAATACCGGCACGGGCCGTCGGTAGCCAGCATTTTGCGGGAAGCCTATGCGAAGGTGCAAGGCAAAGACGACGTAACGAAGATGCAGTATATCGATCTAAAATTCTGGCTGCCGGGCGATATTTTGCTGAAAGCCGACAAAATGAGCATGGCGCATTCGCTGGAGTTGCGGGTGCCTTTTCTCGATAAAGTCGTCATGGCATTGGCTGCGCAAATACCGGCCAAGCTGCGCGTGAACAAGAGCGCCACCAAGTATGCGTTAAGAGCCGCCGCCAAAGAAGTATTGCCGGAAGAATGGGCGAACCGGAAAAAGGTCGGCTTCCCGGTTCCCATAAGATACTGGTTGCGCGAGCAAAAGTACTATGATATCGTAAAACAAACATTTGCATCCGACATCGCCGGACAATTTTTCGTTCGCGACAAACTGCTCGCATACTTGCAGGAACATTTCACCGGGAAAAAAAATCACGCCCGTTACATTTGGACCGTGTATGTATTTCTGGTATGGTATAAAAAGTTTTTCGCAGATTGATAGAAAGCTTGCGTAAAAATAATCTGATTAAAGTGGGTCGTGCTATGTCTGGAAAAAGCTTGGGTGTTCTTGGAGGAATGGGGCCGAAGGCGACCGCCGTATTTTTTGACCGTATCGTTGAACATACGGAAGCCGGCAAAGACCAGGATCATATTGATATGGTGATCGTCAACCATGCGACGCTTCCCGACCGGACGACGGTGATTGCAAAACAGCGGGGCGAAGTGTTTTTGGAAGCGATCCGCAAGGACATTCGCCTGCTGGAGTTGGCGGGAGTGGGCAATATCGCCATCCCGTGCAATACTTCGCATTATTTCTTTGAGCAATTGCAGGGCATGACCAAAATCAACATAATCAATATGGCCAAAGAGACGGCAAGCGAAATTCGCCGAGTTTACGGCCCGGGCGCAAAAGTTGGCATCCTGGCGACCACCGGCACAATCAAGAGCGGCGTGTACCAAAACGTGTGCGAGGAATTCGCGCTTACTCCGCACATCCCGGATGAACTTGTCCAGCAAAAGGTGATGAAAATCATCTACGATGATGTAAAAAGCGGCGTAAACGCCGATGCGGCCGCGTTCGCGGCGATTATTCGGGAACTCGTGGAACGCGCCCGTTGCGCATGTGTCATCATTGCCTGCACGGAACTTTCCTGCATCAAGCTGCGGGACGATATTAGCAAGTATTGCGTGGATGCAATGGATGTTCTCGTGCGAAGATCGATCGAATTGTCCGGCAAAAAGGTGAAAAAAACTGACGGGAAAGAGGGATGCCGATGACGCCACATGAGGAAGCGGCGTTTGCGAAATTTTTGGCCGATTCCTTTCAGGATGGTACAAGCATTCGCGAGTTGCGTTTGTCCGAAGAGGAGAAGCAATTTATCTTAAAAACGTATCCGCGGTCACGCGTGCGTCCGTTTTCCACGGATGAATACGCCGACGGCAAAACATGGTATCAAGTCAGCCTGTCAGCTTCTTCGCAGGCATAAATGCTACAGCGCCGCGATGCCTGTACCTTGTCAAGGGTACGGGCATTTTTTTTGCGCAATGTTGCGAATTGGGATATTTTCGCTTATGATGTGCAACATCTTTGTGCAATTATGCGTTTCAAATAATAGGATAGAGAAAAAGGTTTTCCATTTACGCAAAACGAAGCCGCAACAGGTTATTTCGAAATTGGCCGGCGTTGCGTTTGCGATGGGATTGCCGTATACTTTCGCAGACGAGATCCGAAGCGAAATATAGATAAGCTTCGGGAAAATTGGGGAGGAACATACGAAATGAATACCGTTTTCAGGTTGCTGCGAAGTTCGTGGTCGCGAAGCTGGTTTCTGTTGCTTGCGGCATTGTTGATTTGGGCGAAAACATTTGTTGTGCAACGATTCGTGTTTTCATTGCCGATCGACTCCATGTTTCAGGAATGGATCAACTTCATCTCGCCGCTCAGTTCGGTTTTGCTCTTCCTCTGGCTTGCCCTCTTGTTCAGCCGCAAGCGTAAAAATCTGGCAATCATCATGGTGAGCTTGCTCACCTCGTTCGTGCTTTACGCCAATATCCTTTTTTACCGCTTTTATAATGATTTTCTGACATTGCCGGTGTTGTTCCAAACAAGTAACGCCAGCACATTGGGCAACAGTCTGTTTGCCCTGATGAAGCCGCTGGATGTGTTTCTTTTTCTGGATGTTGTGGTCTTAAGCGCCATTGTGGCGTTTGCCAAAATCCCGCGCGTCAATATCGGGCGGTCGGGGATGACGGCGCTGCTTGTAATTTCCGTTTCCCTGTTTTTCGTGAATTTGAGCATGGCGGAAATCGTGCGCCCCGAACTTTTGAGCAGAACGTTTGATCGCGGCATCATGGTTAAAAGCATTGGCACTTACAACTACCACATCTATGATTTCATCCAAAATTCCAAAACGCGCTCGCAGCGCGCCTTTGCCAAAGGATCCAATCTGCTTGACGTCGAGCAGTATGTAAAGCAAAGGGAACCGGGATCGCCCGTTTTAAACCCGCAGCAAAAAAAGGATGACCTGTTCGGCATTGCCAAAGGGAAAAATGTCGTGCTGATTTCGCTAGAGTCGACGCAAAATTTTGTGATCAATCAGACGGAACAGGGATATGAAATTACGCCGTTTTTAAACAGTCTGATCAAGGACAGCTTCTATTTTGACCATACGTACCATCAAACGGGACAAGGAAAAACTTCCGACGCCGAATTCATTATGGACAATTCCTTGTTCGGCTTGCCAAGCGGCGCGGTTTATTTTACGCATGCAACGAATACTTACAATTCAACTCCGAAAATTTTAAAAGAATACGGCTATTATTCGGCGGCGTTTCATGCCAACGACAAAACGTTTTGGAACAGGTCCAACATGTACCCGAATCTCGGTTACGACAAATTCTTTTCCAAAGAGTATTACACGGTAACGGAGGAAAATTCGATCGGTTGGGGCTTGAAGGATATCGACTTTTTTAACCAGGCGGTCGACCTGTTGAAAAAAGAAGTGCCGCAGCCGTTCTATGCGAAGTTTATTACGCTGACCAACCATTACACGTTTGAATTGGATGAACAGGATCGGATGATTCCGCAGTACAATTCGGGCGACAAAACGGTTGACCGGTACTTTACGACGGTTCGCTACGAGGACGAAGCGCTGAAAACATTTTTCGAAAAAATGAAACAGGAAGGATTGTACGACAATACGATCTTTATTCTGTACGGCGATCATTACGGCATCTCCAGCAATCATAACAAGGCGATGAGCAAATATTTGCAGCGCCCGATTACGCCATACGAATATATCGATTTGCAGCGGGTTCCCTTGATCATTCACATCCCGGGGGTAAAAGGCAAAACCATCTCGACGCCGGTAGGGCAAATCGATCTGCGCCCGACGCTTTTGTACCTGCTGGGCATTACCGGGGAAAACGAACTGGATTTCGGCCAGAACCTGTTCGACTTGCCGCCCGATCATTTGGTCGTGCTGCGGGATGGCAGCTTTGTCACGAAAGATTACGTTTATACATCCAACACGTGCTACAAACGCGGGGACTGGGGACAAGAAATCGACCCGCAAGCATGCGAGCCGTATTTGCAAAAGGCGGAAGATGAGTTGGCGAATTCGGATAAGATCATTTATGGCGACCTGATGCGTTTCCAAGACGATTTGGCGAAAATGCAACAGGAAAAAGCCAATTTCACGCCCGTGCCGGCGAGCAGCCCAAATGGCGGCAAAACATATGAAATAGAAGGCGACGATATGGATCGTTGGCTTACTCCGCGGCCTTCCGCAACACCGCCGGCTGCTCAAGGCGGCGGCGCTGCGCCTGCCGGAAATTAGCCCCGGTACACCATACAGTGAACGAGCGCCGGACCCAACGGCGTCATTCGCTCGTATTGCTGCTCAAGGACGAATCCGCATTTTTCATACACGCGGATTGCCCGCTCGTTCCAGGGAAGCACCTCCAGATCGATTTGATCTGCGGGTGCTTTTCGTTTGTGCGCCTCCGCCAGGATGGCGCGCACGAAGCTTGCGCCCAATCCTTTGCCGCACAGATCGGGGCGCATGCCAAGCCCGAGTCTCAACCAACCCGCAAGCGGGAAAAATTGCGCAAAACCGCACAACTCGCGGTGTTCATTGACAACTGCGCAATATTGCGATTTTCTGATGCGCGGATCGGCAAGTTCGCGGTTTTCCGCCGCGAGCGTTTCCCAGGGGGAGAACGAATAGATGTCGTAAGGCGGTTCGTAGCTCCAGGAGCAGATTGTTTTCGCCGCTTCTTCCGTCATGGCCGCAAGCTGGAAATCCATCTTTCGTCAGACCCTTTCACCTGTTGGATATTGGATATTGAATGTTGGATGTGCCTTTGGCGCACAATCGTTGTGGTATAATGGAAACATATTTAGGAGCGCGATGCAACAGACGATCGGGATTCGGGCAGTCTTAACCGTCGGTCGAGGGCCGACAAGACAGACGATCCGGGCCTGCGATCCTGACCTGTGATCCGGGCCGACGATTTCGCGTTCTGCCAGAAAGGCTTCAGGAGGAGAAAATTCGATGCAAAATGTGGTCCCAATCGCGTGGCTGGCGGCCAAATTGGCCAGTGATGACGACAAGCCGGTTATTGTCGACTGCCGTTTCGATCTGGCCGATCCCGCGGCGGGGAAAGCGGCTTACGATGACGGGCATATTCCCGGAGCCGTCTATATGCATCTGG
>DASVDB010000083.1 GCA_036381315.1 Bacilli bacterium
GAAGCCCAGGGAGGGAACGGATGATGGGAGCCAAGTCGTTAAAATGGTCGTTATACCATGTGTTTGTCGCCGGGTTTGCCGTGCTCATGCTGTACCCTGTCATTTGGCTGGTCTTGAGTTCCTTTAAACCGAGCAACCTGATTTTTGTGACGGCGAATTCGCTCATCCCTGATCCGTGGATTTGGGATAATTTCGTGCAGGGATGGCAGGGAATCGGTCACCAAACATTCGCCGTTTTCATCAAGAACTCGCTCATCATCGTGGTGTTTTCCACATTTGGCACTGTCTTGTCTTCGTCGTTGGTCGCGTTCGGCTTCGCCAGACTGCAATTTGTCGGGAAATCGTTCTGGTTTACGCTAATGATGCTGACCTTGATGCTGCCGTATGAAGTGGTCATGATTCCGCAGTACGTGCTGTTTTCCAAGCTGCATTGGTTAAACTCGTTCAAACCGCTTATCGTACCGAGTTATTTTGGCGGCGCCTTCTTTATTTTTCTGATGGTTCAGTTTATCCGCACGCTGCCGCTCGAGTTGGACGAAGCGGCGACCATTGACGGGTGCGGCAAATTCAAATTGTATTACCGCATCATTTTGCCCTTGATCACGCCGGCTTTGGCGACCTCCGCGATCTTTTCCATTTATTGGGGATGGGAAAATCTGCTGGGTCCGGTGCTGTATTTGAACAGCCCGAGCAAGTACCCGGTGTCGATGGCGCTCAAAATGTTTCTGGATAACGAAACGGCGTCCAATTGGGGAGCCATGTTTGCCATGTCCGTCGTGACGCTCGTTCCTGTCATTGCCATCTTCTTCGGTTTCCAAAGGTACATTGTCGAAGGTATCAGCACAAGCGGGCTGAAGGGTTAATGCCGCTAAGAAAGGAGAAAATGCCATATGCCGCCGCTGCAATTTGATGAAGAAGAAATTCGCCGGATGATCGATTTGCTCGTTGAGCGCACTTTTCGCATGGATTTCAACTGGGATTGGCCCGCCGGGGTGGCGTTTTACGGTGTGGCGGAAGCGTTCGAAACGACGGGCACGGCGAAATATATGGAAATGCTTAAGGAGTGGGTTGACGAAAAACTGGAGGACGGCTTGCCGAAGCTGTCGGTCAACGGCGTGTCCGTCGGGCATGCGCTGCTTTCGCTCGCCAAGGCGACCCAGGACGAGCGGTATCTGGAGATCGCCGCGCAAATGGCGGAATTTTTGCTGCATGATGCGGAACGGTTCGCCGACGGCATTTTTCAGCATACGGTCAATTCGCTTACCACCACGTTTCCCGAACAGGCCTGGGTGGATACCATGATGATGGCCGGATATTTTTTGTTGCGGATGGGGCAACACTTGCATCGCGACGATCTTTTTGCGGACGGGCTCAGGCAGTATCACGGGCATGAACAATTTTTGCAGGATCCCGTGACGAACTTGTATTATCACGGATGGGACAATCGCGCGCAAAATCATATGTCCGGGGTGTTTTGGGCGCGCGGCAACGCCTGGGCGGCGCTTACGATGGCGAAGGCGCTGGCCATTGTACCGGTGCAGAACCCGTCCTATATGGTGATCGACGGTTCACTGCGCGATCAGCTAAGTGCATTGGTTCGCCTGCAGGCGGACGATGGGCTGTGGCATACCGTGCTAACGGACAACACTTCATATACGGAAACCTCGGGCTCGGCGGGCATCGCCGCCGCGTTGCTGTCCCGCGGTAATTTGTACAACAAATATGTGCAGAAGGCGCTATCCGGCATCCTCTCCCGCATCGCGCCCGACGGCACGGTGACGGGAGTGTCGGCCGGAACGGCGGTCATGAACGATGCGCAAGGATACAAGGATGTCCCGCACAAGCGCATACAAGGTTGGGGTCAAGGATTGGCGCTTGTGTTTCTGTCCGATCTTTTGCGTGCGAAAAATCGCTTCTTTGACTAAGCGTGCATGCGAAAAATCGCGCTTCGATTATGTGCCGCAGCGCGGTGCGCAAGGGCGCGTTCCTGGCCCGGCCATAGCGATACTCACATCTGTTAGCCCCCATGCCGCTGAAGCGGCATAAAAGCGCTGCAGAGTGTTAGCGCGCAGCTGTATCGTTAATCGCATCGTTAGCCGCATCGTTAGCCTCCCATGCCGCCGATGCAGCACCCTCAGTTGATGAAAAGAGGGAATCGGCTGCTCTAACGGGCGTATTTGCCGCTATTTTGGGCAAACGCGTCCTTTTGTTTTTTTAACGGCCGCAGTCGCCGCTATTTACCGAAACCTGGCTATAAAATCATGGGAAATGGACAAACAGGCGCTGTGGCGTCCGCTAGCATTTTATAATGGAAAAAAACTGCGGAATAGCGCAAATGGCGCCCGTTACAGTTGGCGGGTCAGGTGGAATCATCCGTCGGGAATTTCAACCTTGTGATAAGGGTTCAATTTTGCTGCGGAAATACTTTGGACAGATCGATCGAGATGCAACTGAACAAGGGAGAGGTCAGAAGGTCTGCGGCGCCATATGTTTCATAAAGCACGAATTTGCCGTTCGCAAGCATGAACTGATCGACCGTGCGGTGCGTTGGATCGGCAATCCAGAATTCCTTGACGCCGAACCGTTCGTATTGTCGTTTTTTACGGATTTTATCATTCTGGCCGGTGCTGGGGGATAAAATTTCCAGAACGAGATCAGGTGCGCCTTCAATACGCTTTTCTTTAATGATTTCGCCGTTTTCATGAAGGATGTAAACCAAGTCAGGCTGGAATTGATTGTCTTCATCCAGATAAACATCGATCGGGGAATACAGGATGGTTCCGGCAGAGTGGCAGGTTTGGTAGAGTGAAATGTAAAAAGCGCCGGAAACTTTCTGATGAGTGACCGTAGGCGCGGGCTGCAGTTCATAGCGAACACCTTCGATGATTTCGTAGCGTTCATATTCCATGCCAAGAAATTCGGGTTCGGGCTCGGAACAGGACGCCGTTTGTTCTTTCATCTCATCTGGCTTGTCTTTGCGGGTCAAGGTTCATCACCTCCACAAATACTATTTTCAGCGTAGCACAAACGTTCGTATAAAGCAATTCGAGTGAATTTTTCTGGTTACAAAAGCTTCGCTTTAATTTAGTTTCCATGCACTTGCCCAGCGCTAACGGACGCAGCAGAGGCTATTTGCTGAAAAAAGGCCGGGCAAAAATTTTAACGGACGCCACAGCGGCTATTCGCCCTATTTTTGCCTGAATACCGCACAAAGTGCCAGAATAAGCGCGCCTGCGTCCGTTAAACTCAAAAACCGGGCGTAAAACCCAAAATAGCCTCTGTTACGTCCGTTTAGATCTGAAAGCCCACTACCATAACTGATAGTTCTGAAAGCACCCTACCATGACCGTTTAAGGCCGCATGTCAGCAAGCTTTTCCGGACGGCTTTTTTCGCACCGTGGAAAAGGTTATACTGAAAGTGTACAGCAGTTGAAAGAAGGTTGGAGGGTACCGGCGGCGATGAACACATGGCGTTTTATTGCATCAGGGGCTTGTTCCCCGGCAGAAAATATGGCGATCGACGAAGCGATCCTGATTGCCCACAGTGAAGGTAAAGTGCCGCCGACCGTGCGGTTTTATTTGTGGAATCCGCCGACACTGTCAATCGGTTACTTCCAAAAGGCGGAGCATGAGGTGGAAATGTCCCGTCTCGCCGCAAAGGGCATCGGCTTTGTGCGGCGGCCGACAGGCGGCAGGGCGGTGCTGCACGATCAGGAGTTGACATACAGCATGATCGTGTCGGAAAGCTACCCCGGTATGCCGGGCAGCGTGACGGAGGCGTACCGGGTGCTGAGCATGGGACTTTTGTACGGTTTTCGCCATTTGGGACTAAAGGCGGAGATGGTCAATTTGTCGTCGGATGAGGAAAAAATGAAGTATGCGTCAGGCGGGTCGGCCGCCTGCTTCGATTCGCCTTCCTGGTATGAATTGGTCGTGGAAGGCCGGAAAGTGGCGGGAAGCGCGCAGGTGCGCCAGCGCGGCGTGATTTTGCAGCACGGTTCGATTTTGCTCGAGTTGGACAGCGATTTGTTGTTTTCCTTGCTGAAATTTCCGAACGAACGGCTGCGGGAGAGGTTGAAACAGCAGTTTGTGAAAAAAGCGGTGGCGATCAACGATTGTTTGCGGGCGGACGGCCGCGCTCCCGTCGGGTTGGCGGAGACGCAGCAGGCGTTTCGCAAGGGAATTGCCGAAGGCCTCGGCGTAACGCTTATGGACGAAGAACTTACGCGCTATGAGCGGCAGTTGGCTGAGCAGTTGGCGGCCGAAAAATACAATAGCCCCGATTGGAATTTTCGCAGGTGATGCATAGTCCGAAAGTCAGTGCTGGCAACAGAATTTCGTCGTTTCATGTCGAATTAATTTTCAAATTTCATTTTAAAAAACAGCGGAAAAACGAGAAAACAAAAGATAATTGCGCGGCATTTCGGCCAGAACATCGAAAATGGGTAAATATTCACTAGATACACAACATCTAGTATTGTATAATGGGTACCGAAACAATATATTGTGCGCCCAAAAATACTTAACGAAAGTCTGTATACATAGTTCCGAATGTTGCAGGTTGTGGGCGTTTTTTTTGTCGGAAAAAGCAGACGGCATGCGGATTTTGCGGAAAGTTAAAAATCTTCGCTTGGGAGGTAGTAGCATTTTGAAAACGGCGCAGACAAAGATGTTGACAGGACTTAGCGAGAAGATTTTTCTCGACCGTTATGCAATGAAGGATGCTGACACAAACCATACAAAAGTCGGGGATGTCGTTTTGGTGCTGACCAAAGACGATCCGAAGTTTCCCGCCAAAGAAGTCGGCGAAGTCATCCAACGCGATGGCCGAAACGTCAAGGTGAAGCTGCGCAGCGGAGAAGTGGTTGATTCAAGCATAGAAAAGCTGACGCTGACGCTGGAAAAAACGCCGGATCAGTTGTGGGACCGCTTGGCAAATGCGATGGCGTCTGTCGAGAAAACACAAGAAAAACGCAAAGAGTGGACGGAAAAATTTCGTTATATTTTGGACGACTGGAAGCTTGTGCCGGGCGGAAGAATCGCCGCCGGAGCGGATGCAAGCAAAGAGTTGACGTTGTTCAATTGCTACGTGATTCCAAGCCCGCATGACAGCAGAGGCGGAATCATGCGGACACTTTCCGAAATGACGGAGATCATGTCTCGCGGAGGCGGCGTCGGCATCAATCTGTCGTCTTTGCGGCCAAGACGCTCGTTGGTTCGCGGCGTGAACGGTTCATCAAGCGGTGCGGTTTCCTGGGGCGGCCTTTTCAGCTACACCACGGGCTTAATCGAGCAAGGCGGCAGCCGCCGCGGCGCACTGATGCTGATGATGAACGACTGGCATCCGGATGTGGTTGATTTTATTACGGTCAAGTCGTCAATGGGGCAAATCACAAACGCCAATTTGTCCGTATGCGTCAGCAACAGCTTCATGAAAGCCGTTAAAGATGACGCGGATTGGAATCTTGTCTTCCCGGACACAGGCGATCCCGAATATGACGAGCTTTGGGACGGCAATCTGGACAAATGGCGCAGCCGCGGCAAGAAGGTTCATGTGTACAAGACGGTAAAGGCGCGCGACGTTTGGCATACGATTATCGAGTCCGCCTGGAGGTCCGCGGAACCCGGCGTTGTGTTCATGGAATATTACAATCAAATGTCGAACAGCTGGTACTTCAACCCGATTATTTGCACGAATCCGTGTTTCCATCCCGATACCCGCATTTCGACGGAATTCGGGCTGATTCGTATCGCGGATCTGCATCGGAAAGTAGGGCAGGAGCGGTTTTTGACCGCCACGGATGATCGGTTGGTAACTCATCTCCAGGTTGTTAACGGCCGTTCTTACGCGGTGCCGGGGACGAGCATGCGCATGGCCGCCGTGTTTCCCACCGGAATCAAGCCGACGCTTACTATCAGGTTGAAAAACGGTATGGAGCTGAAAGTAACTCCGGAGCACAGAATTTATACGGAACAAGGCTGGAAAGAAGCGAAGGATCTCACAACAGAGGACGTCGTTTATATCCAGTCCGGTTCGGGGCGATTCGCTGAAGCGGATGAGTTGGGCGAGCATTGGGGAAGATTTCTCGGCTGGCTGATCGGCGACGGCTGGTTATCCAGGCGCGGCGATATCGGCATGGTGTTCGGACGGGACGATGCCGAAGCGATTTCCGCAATGATCGAAGCGGGCAAACGCATTTCCGGCGTTGCAGCCAAAGTGTTTGAGAGGGAAAACGGCACATTTCAGGTCAACTGGTGGCGGAAAGAACTGTGCGAACGTCTGCAGCAACTTGGCGTCAAAGCGGTAAGGGAACTGGAAAAGGAAGTTCCCGAGGCGATTTTCACCTCTTCTCGGGAAACCGTCGTCAGCTTCCTGCAAGCTTTGTTCAGCGCCGACGGTACGGTCGATGAGAATGATGAAATGCATCGCAGCGTAAGACTGACTTCGTCTTCTAGGAAGCTGCTGCAAGATGTACAATTGCTGCTGCTCAATTTTGGCATTCACGGCTCGATTTATGTTCGTCCCAAACGGCATCAGGCGCCATTTACCTATAAAACAGCGAGCGGCGAAGAAAAGATTTATGAGTCTAAACCATTTTATGAATTGATTCTGACCGGCAACAACATTGTGGAATTCAAGGAACAAATCGGCTTCCAACTGGTAGCGAGAAAACAGGAAGCTTTGGAAAGAATAGCTCGTCCGTCGCGCAAACACGAAAAATTTTGTTCGAAAGTAGAAAGCGTTGAGGAAGGTGAAACGACACTTGTTTATGATGTGACCGAGCCGGTTACCCATTCCTTGATCGCAAACGGTATTGTCGTTCATAACTGCGGCGAGCAGGGATTGCCGGCATGGGGCGTATGCAACCTTTCGGCAATCAATCTGTCCAAATTTTACGATGCGGAAAAACATGATGTCGCTTGGGACGAGCTGGCCAAAGTGACGCGGTATTCGGTGCGTTTTCTGGACAACGTTATCGACAAAACGCCGTATCATTTTCCGGAAAACGAAGCAAACCAGAAGAAAGAGCGCCGCATCGGCCTTGGCACAATGGGATTGGCGGAGCTGTTGATCCGCTTGAAAATCCGCTACGGCAGCCCGGAATCGCTCGTATTCCTTGACAAGTTGTATGGATTTATCGCCCGCGAAGCTTACCTTGCCTCCGCGGAGATTGCCGGAGAGAAAGGCTCGTTCGGCGCTTTCGAAGCCAGCCAATACTTGCGCAGCGGATTCATGAAACATATAACCAGCGTATTTCCGGAAGTGGGCGCCGCCATCCAGAAGCAAGGCATGCGCAATGTAACGGTGATCACGCAAGCGCCGACCGGAAGCACAGGCACGATGGTCGACACCTCGACAGGCATTGAGCCGTACTTTGCGTTTGAATTTTTCCGGCAAAGCCGCCTGGGCTTTGACAAGCAATATGTGCCGATCGCCAAGGAATGGCAGGATGAACATCCCGGCGAGCCGTTGCCGGATTATTTCGTCACATCGGTCGATTTGTCGGCGGAAGACCATATTCGCGTGCAAGCGGCGATTCAAAAGTGGGTGGACAGTTCGATTTCCAAAACCGCCAATTGTCCTGCGGACTTTACCGTTGACGAAACGAAAAAACTGTACGAGCTGGCGTTCGATCTGGGTTGCAAAGGCGTTACGATATACCGCGACGGCAGCCGCGATCAGCAAGTGTTGCACCATAACAAAGAGAAAAACGACGAAAAAGCCGCAACGGTGGAAACAACGGCGGCTGAAAGCGGGCAACAGGGCGAAACCGGATTGGAAAAGCTGGCGCAGACGCTTGCCGTTAACCTGGATAAAAAGCAGGAGGCCGTGTTTGACAAGGAATACCGGAAACGCCCGCAAATTTTGCAAGGCGCGACCTATAAAATTAACACCCCGTTCGGCATGGCCTATATTACCATTAACGATATGGACAACCAGCCGCGGGAAGTGTTCTTGAACGTAGGCAAGGCGGGCTCCGATGTATTCGCGATGTCCGAAGCGCTCGGCCGTGTCATCTCCCTGTTTTTGCGTTACGGCGATCACGGCAATAAAGTGGCGCTCTTGATCAAGCACCTGAAAGGAATCGGCGGCAGCGGCGCTATCGGCTTCGGCGCTAACCGTGTTGAGTCCATCGCCGACGCGGTGGCGAAGGCTTTGGAGCTGCATGTGGAAAAGAATAGCGGCGCTTTAGCGCAATCTTCCCACGCGCACCATTCGGCGGCAACGCAAGAAACGAAAGCGGCCTACACGCCTAATGGCGCGGTGACGTCCACCGACTTATGCCCGGGCTGCGGCTCCGCCGCGCTCGTCAACGTCGAAGGCTGCAAAACCTGCACCAATTGCGGCTACAGCAAGTGCGGATGAACTTGGAATAGAATATTGAAGCGGTGTATGTGTGTGATTTTTCATCAAAATACAGTTGGCTTAGGGACATTCCCAAAGCCAACTGTATATTTTTCGCAGGATTTACTTTGTCGAAATTCTTTGCGATATAACCAAAAGGGTGCTTTTCCCTTTGGGCTGGTTGCTCTCGCCAAACACCATTCTACCAAAGGTTCAAGGTCCTTTTCACGTTTTCAATGCGTGTTACTTTCGAAATTTGGGATTGGATGAAAAAAATTGTACAAATACATGTTTATACGTCAAAAGAAATCGTGTTAAGGACGCTCTTTTAGGATTTCATCATAGGATGGTGCCACGTTATCGGCATGAAGTGGCAAATCGATAAATACAATAAGCTCAGACTGCCTCAATGGTTTCGCATCGCAACGGGTTGGACGCGGAAGTGTATCAAGAGCTTCGACATTCTTTTCGAAGAAAGGATGGCTAAATCATTGCGTGCACTGCTTGAAATTCTTAGTATCGCCAAATCGAGGGAGGAAGAAATATGGCTCGGATAAAAGGTGTCTCAGCCAGCCAAGCAGGGTTTTACATTAAATTGGTTTATTTCTTTGCCGGCCGCGCTCTCCGGCAATTGGCCGGGCGGGGAACCGATAGGATGCTTGAGCCTATCCGGATGTACGCACACGTACCGGGGTTATTGAAAGGATATGCCAAGCTTGAACAATCGACGGCAAAAGCACATCGGCTTCCCAAGCGGCTGCATGCTCTTGCGGAATTAAAGGCTGCTACACTCACCCAATGTGAATACTGCATTGACCTGGGCTCGCAAATCTCAAGGCAACTGGGACTGAGCGACGATGAACTTCTGGCCCTGCCGAATTACCGGGAGAGTTCGCTTTTCTCCGAGCTTGACAAACTGGTGCTCGATTATGCCGTCGCCATGAGCCGAACGCCCGTCGGGGTGACGGATGACCTTGTCGCAAAGCTTCGTGAACATCTTGATGAAGGTCAACTTGTCGAACTGACACATTTTATCGCGATCGAGAACATGCGCGGCCGGTTTAATTTGGCGCTTGGCATTGGCTCGGCCGGCTTCAGTGAAGGAATGGTCTGTGCTGTACCATGCACACCGGACTGAAAAACGGGCCAGCTCACGATTCATTCGTATTGCGGGAAGCCGGCTTCGAGCAAATCGGCAGCTACACTTTCGCTTATGAACATTGTTGGACCGTTGCATCCATTCTCGGCTATTTGTATTCCACATCCTTCTGTTCGAAAAATGTGCTGGGCGGCGGCGTATCCGACTTCGAGCAAGAGCTTGGTGAGGTTTTGCTCGCGCACGATCCGAACGGAGTTTTCCCTGAAACGATGCAATTCGGGTATACGCTCGGCCGAAAGCCTGCCAAGGAGTAATAAAAATAGATCTAGGGAGAGAAACCCGGCGTTCCCTCCCTTTTCTTTTCCCGTTAAACCTCTTGCCCGGCCGGCGCTAAATCGGGTGGACCGCCTCTCCGCACAACGCTAACACGAATGGGGCCGCCTCCCTGCGCGTTGCTAAAACGGGGCTCCCTCCCCGCCCAACGCTAACGGACGCAGCAGAGGCTATTTGCCGAAAAAAGGCTGGGCAAAAATTTTAACGGTCGCCACCGCGGCTATTCGCCATATTTTTCCTGAATACCGCACAAAGCGCTAAAATAAGCGCACATACGTCCGTTAAACTGGAAAACAGGGCAAAAAACCCAAAATAGCCTCTGTTACGTCCGTTAGATCGGAAAGCTCACTACTATGACCGTTAATGGCCGCAAGCCGGCCCACCGTTTTAGAAAGTTTGGAATGTGAGCAGGTGATTATGTTAGTTATGAAAAATATAATATATAATCGAAAAAAAAAGGTGGGCTTAATGTGCGAAATAGAAGTCTGTTAACCAAACTTGTTATTTTCGGATGCATATTAAGCATTTTTCCGGTTATTGTTATAGGTACCTTCTCTTATATTCAATCTTCCAAACAGGTGCAGAAAGAAATCAACAAAGACAAGCTTGATTATGTCAAGCAGTTGAATTCCAATGTCGAGCAAATTTTCGTTACCGTTAATCATACGCTTACAAATCTCGCGGAATCTACCGTTATGAAAGAAGCCTTAAACAGCAATTTGGACGCGGGCGATTTTCAACTGTACAACAATTTGCGCAAAGAAATCGGGTTTCTGCAATCATTCGACACGAAAGTGGAAGATGTAATCATCTTGAACCGGAAAATGAACTGGCTCGTCAAAAATTCCGGCGTGTACCGGTTAAATTCACATAAAGATGAAAACATGTATGAATCTTATTTTTCCATGGAAAACAATTCCGCGTGGAAATTGCTGCGCAATGCCGATTTTAGCGACTCCATCTCGTCGTCCGATTGCCCTTACACCATCAGCCTTGTCCGCAAACTTCCGTCCAGGGAATCCACCAAATTCGGCCTGGCATTTGCCAACATTCCCGCTTGCAGTATTGCCGACATGATAGATTCCGCGCACGATTCAAGCGAGGTGATGATCCTTGACCCCGATTTTCACATCGTCGCGGGGCAAGATCGCGCAATGTTGGGAAAAACACTTTGGGACGCCGGATTTCCCGATAACCCGGACTTGTTTGCCGGGCATTCGGGGCAGTTCATGACAAACCAAAACAACCGGCCCTACTCCATCACTTACATGCGGTCGCCGTTAAACGGCTGGATTTATTTATCGTCCACGTCGATTTCGCAATTGACAAGGCAGTCCAAACGCATCGGCTGGTTCACATTTTATGTCTGCATGGCGATCATCCTGTTATCCGTACTGTTTGTTTGGTTCGCTACCAAAAAATTATATTCTCCGATCCGCAATGTGGTGAAATTCATTGAAGAGCTTGCTTCGGTGAACAATAAAAGCAAAAAAAATGAAATGCAGATCATCGAGGAGCAATTGCGGGAATTGTTTTCTTCAAATTCGAAATTGGAAAGCGAGCTGAGCGAACATAAACGCCAGGTATTATACCTGTTTTTAAACCGTCTGTTCACGGGCAGTTTGCCCAAAAAAGAAATCGATGCCAATCTGGAATACTTTCATTTGCGGCAAAAAGTTGAGACATGGGAATATATGTCCATCCTTACGTTGCAGGTCGATACGCTGGAAAATACACGCTATGAAATCAGGGATATCGAGCTGCTTCATTTTGCGGTGACCAATATTGTGGAGCACACGATCCCGTCCCGACATGCTCTCAATCCGATCTGGCTCGACCAGACTTTGGTGGTTCTGATTGGTTCCAACCATGAAAATGTAAACGAGATGGATCATTTTGTCTACAATATGACGGAAGCGCTGCAAAAAAACATCGGTGATTATTTGAAAGTGTGCGTCAGTATCGGAATCAGCCGTTCTTTTCAGAAAATCATGGATGCCCCGCGGGCTTTTCTGGAGGGGATTGAAGCTTTAAAACAGCGCATCAAATTGGGAAAAGGCGTTATCATCCCGTACGGAATTCATAATCGGTCGCAGCAAACGCTCAGTTATCAATATCCGCAGCATTTGGAAAACGATTTTTTGGACAGCGTCAAAATTGCCGATCAGGCAGAAACACTGCGCATTTTGCGCATGTGGATGGACGCGGTGTTTGATCAGGCGCAAACTCCGCATGACTGCCAAATTTCCTTGATGCAACTTTTGAATCATCTGTTGGTTTTGAAGCAGGAAGCGGGCATCAGCTTTGAACAGATCGGCGTGCAGCATAGTTCCCTGTATGAGGAACTGCTTTCCCTCAACACGCGGGAGGATGTCGAAGAATG
Organism: Bacilli bacterium; assembly: GCA_036381315.1. Classification (NCBI taxonomy): domain Bacteria; kingdom Bacillati; phylum Bacillota; class Bacilli; species Bacilli bacterium. The sequence goes on from DASVDB010000083.1 coordinate 12,163, forward strand.
GTTTATAAAGCGGCTTGTTCTGCCGCTTGTGAAGGTTTTTGCGGATCGCCGCGATTCGCAGTATCACAATTTATCCGAGCAAATCATCGATATTATCCAAAATAATTACGATACAAATATCACACTGGAAGATTGCGCCGCCAAACTGCACTATAATGCGAACTATTTAAGCAGCGTATTTAAAAAGGAAACGAACGCCACATTCAGCGAATATTTGGTCAATTACCGGTTCAATATGTCGAAAAAGTGGCTGTTGGAAACCAATATGACTGTAAAGGAAATTGCGGAAAGATTGCAATACCATAACGCCCAAAACTTTATCCGTTCTTTCCGCAAAAAGGAAGGCGTAACTCCGGGACAATTTCGCGAACAGCATCGCAACCGTTAGTTCTGATAGCCCGTTCCGTAAACAGGATAATCATAAAATCAGTTTTTTGTCCGATTTTGCGGCAAACATATTTGGAAAGCGCTTTATTGGCGGATTCATGAGTTCAGGATTATATGCGTAACGACCGACTTGCGTTTATGATAACGGTGGTTCAATCATTTTCCAAAAAAATGGAGGTCGAACAAATGAAGCTCGGAAAAAAGCTGTTTGTCATCATGTGCATACTCGCGTTGACCATCAGTTTGCTTGCAGCATGCAGCAAAAATAATGAAAAGGAGGCGACGAGTTCTCCGACCGATACCGGCGGCGCGACCACGCAATCCAGCGCCAAGCCGGAGGAGCCGTATAAAATTACCATTATGGCGCCAATGAAAGAAACCGATATTCCATCGGAAAAGGTTTTAAAAATCGTCGAAGAAAAGACGGGCTATGATTTGGAATATCAATGGGTTCCGGACGGCAACTATGAAGAGAAACTGAACACGTCGCTTGCTACCGGTTCATTCCCGCAAGTTGTCTACATGAAAAACCAGGATACGTTCATACAATTTAAAGAGGCGATTCGCAACGGCCAGTTTTGGGAGATCGGCCCTTATCTGAAAGATTTTCCGAATTTAAGCAAGCTGCATCAGGAAATTCTGGACAATACAAAAGTAGATGGCAAGCTCTACACTTTGTATATGGGCAGAGACTTGGCAAGACAAGGCGCGATTTACCGGAAAGACTGGATGGATAAGCTCGGTATGAAACCGCCGACCAATACGGATGAGTTGTTCGATTTGCTGAAAGCGTTCACGGAAGACGACCCTGACGGCAATAACAAAAACGACACGTTCGGTTTGACGGATCGCAACGATCTTGTTTACGGCGCATTTAAAACCGTCGCTTCCTGGTTCCATACGCCGAATAACTGGGGTGAGAAGGACGGGCAACTGCTGCCGGAATTCATGTTCCCGGAATATGTGCAAACGATGGATTGGTTCAAAAAAGTTCGCGACGCCGGTTATATGAATAAAGAGTTTCCGGTAACGAGCAAAACGGACCAGCGCAATTTGTTCTATAACGGCAAAGCCGGCGTTTATATCGGCGCCATGACCGACGCGAAGACCCTGCAAAATGAAACGCAGAAAAACTTCCCGAATGCGGTAGTCGATGTGTTCAGCCACGTGAACGGCCCGGACGGCAAATACACGACATGGTCCATTCCGGGATACGGCAACGTGCTGATGTTCCCGAAAGCGTCCGTGAAAACGGAGGACGACCTGAAGAAGATCCTTGGCTACTTTGACAAGACGATGACGCCGGAAATCGCCAATCTGTTGTATTGGGGCATCGAAGGAGAGCATTATACGCTTAATGACGGCATGGCCCAGGAAATCAGCGGGGCTACCGATTTGATCAATAAAGATGTTAGAGAATACCGCAATTCC